>CAYLJT010000641.1:0-5207 GCA_964383995.1 uncultured Polyangiaceae bacterium | reverse complement strand
CACGGGGATATAGCCTCTATCCGTCCACATCGTTTCCATGGTCTTCCTCGTTGATCTTTTCATCCATCGGTGGAGAACGTCAAGGTACTCCAGAGCCTTTGTGTGCCCCCGCTTCGCAAGGCCCAGTAGGCCCCTCGCCACGGCCGCCTCGACGTCCGCCGCGAGCCTCCGATCAAGGCCCCTTCGGTGTGCCAAGAACGACAGCGCCGCGAGCTCGGGTCGCGCGCGCACCTGACCTCGGCGCAGCACGGGGAGAATGTCGCCAGGGCCCATGATCAAGGCCTTGAGGGCGAGCATGTCTCCAAGGTCCGCGCTTGGATGCGCGAGGAACCTGTGCAGCCAGCCATACGTACGCAACGTCAAGGTGACGATCAGGAGCGTGAGCGGACATTCGTACAGGATGTCGGACTGCACCAGGTAGCCTACCCAGGCGCGGTATTTGTCCTTGTCGGGGGAGAGCTGAACCTCGGTGAGGATCATGTGTTTGGTCTTGCCCCCTGTCAGCATGAAGGCCAGATCGAACTGCAGCTTGCGCATTCCGACGACGGTCAGGTTGGTATTCTCGACGTGGATCGTCGGATAGGCGGGCAGGGGTCGGCCTTTGGAGCGGCAGAAATCGATCGCGATGGCGCGGTCGTTCTTGAGGAGCTCCACAACGAGGTTGTGCTCGGTCTGGTCCATGGGACCCCATCCGCAGCTCGCGTGCCAGGCAAAAGGGCGCAAATTCCGGCAAAAGTGCGGGCTCAAGGGGTGTCCATTTTTTTCTCGGACAAATATGGACACCCGTTTTGGACACCCCATGACGCGTTGGGCTCGCACGGGCGGCTTCGCAGCCCTCGCGGTACTAGCTCAGTCTCGTTGGGCTTCGCCCAAACCCAAATTCGCTCCGCGAATTTCTAGTACGTCGATTCTACGCTGTTTGTACTCACCCATCGCTTCAACGGAATCGACGTACTAGTCGTAGTGCTCGACGTCCGCTGGAATCCCTGCCCACGGGTGACGCCGCGCTTCGTACACGCTGACCTTGGGGGATGGGAAGGTGGGGTCGGCGAAGGCCCCTACGGGCACGGCGGTCACGTCGGGAAGATCGTCGATGGTGTAGTAGACGGTGGCGCCGCAGTCGGGGCAAAAATGAAAGCGCGCGGTGCCCCCGCTGTCTCCCACGCGAGCGTACTCGGTGGAGCGGCCGGCGATGCGTACCTTGTCCTTCGGAAAGCGGGCTTGGGCGCCGAAGATGCTGCCCGTCCTGCGCTGGCAGGCCAGGCAATGGCACATCGAAATGCGGACGGGCTCGCCCTCCGCATGTAGACGAAGCTGACCACAGCTACACGCGGCGTCTCGGACAATCATCGGCGCTCCTGGAGATAGGTCGTTCAGCCTTCGGCGACGAAGCCGAACGCGCCGCTGTGCACGTAGACCAGCTTGCACGGTTCGAGGTACTTCGCGTCGTGGATGCGGTGGGCCGCGACGTAGCCCGTTTCCCCCTTGGCGAGGAGCACAGGCGCCCCGTCGGGCACGAGGCCGTCGGCGCCTTTCGTGTAGAACTGGATGCTCATCTTGCCTTCGACGACGACCGTCATGTCATCGCCGGGGTGGGAGTGCGGAGGCTCCTCGGTGCCAGCCTCCCAGCGCTCCAACATCACCTCCACACCGTTGGGGTTGGTGGGGTAGGTGGTGCGCAAGGTGAAGCCCTCGGGGGTGCCGTCGGCGCGCACGAAGCTCTGCCAAACGGCGGTGGTCTCGGAGGTGACTTCGGGGATCGAGGGGGTTTCGTGGGTCGACATGGGGCTCCCTGCCATCGTGGCAGGCCCTCCTACCACGACCTGCCTTGCAAGGGAACGCGCATTCGTGCGGCGCGCGCAGGGGCTTAGTCGTCCTCGGGGCGCAGCTCGGCGGCCTGGATGCCGTGCTTGCGCAGCAAGCGGTAAAGCACGTAGCGGCTGGGTAGGCCGAGGGCCTTGGCGGCTTGCACCAGGTTTCCGTGGTGATCGGTGACAGCGGCGCGGATGGCATCGAGGGAAGGTTCTTCGGCGGGGGCGCGCGGCGGGTTGCTCGCCCCGGACCCTTCGGCGGC
This sequence comes from uncultured Polyangiaceae bacterium, assembly GCA_964383995.1. Lineage (GTDB taxonomy): Bacteria > Myxococcota_A > Polyangia > Polyangiales > Polyangiaceae > CAYLJT01. The sequence goes on along the minus strand of CAYLJT010000641.1, from coordinate 3,133 downwards.
GTCCGCGGTGGCGGCTTCACGAGCGTCGGCGACGGGCTCCGCGGCCATGTCTTCGGGTAGGTCGATGCGCGGTCCGTGGCTCGCCGCCATCGCACGCCACAGCGCGCCGTCGAGCTCTCGGACATGGGTGGTGTACGACTTGTGGAGCAGGTAATCGATAAGGTCGCTCGCGAGTCTGAGCTCGCCCGCGGCGTCGGTAAAGCGCGCCACCAGCTCGGGGCTTCTGTCCCGCGCCCGCTGCAGCAGGTGGCGCGCCAAGAGGGGAATATCTTCCAGACGTTCTTCCAGACCGGGCACCTGGAGGCGCAGGGGTAGACGCGCGAGGAGGTCGTGTTTCAGGCTCTCCGCGGGGCGGTTCGTGGCTCCGACCAGGCGCAGGTTCGCGCGGCGGGCTTTGGCCTCCCCCAAGCGGTGGTACTCGCCGTCGCCGTCGAGCACCCGTAAGAGGCTGGCGTGAAGGGACTCGGGCAGCTCGCCCAGCTCGTCCAGAAACAGCGTTCCGCCCTCCGCAGCGCCGATCAAACCGGGACGCTCGGCCATGCCGGGGTTGGGGTAGTTCTTGATATTGCCAAACAGCTCGGCCTCCGCGAGACCGACGGGCAGCGTCGCCGCGTTGCGAGCCACGAAGGGGCCTTGGGCGCGCGCCGAGAGCCGGTGGATGGCGCGCGCGGCGAGCTCTTTTCCAGCGCCGCTTGGCCCGAGCACCAGCGCGTGCCCGGAGGCCTTGGCGTAGAACGCGAGGGCATCGCGAAGGGCCCACAGGGCAGGCGCTTCGCCCAGCAAACCAAGCTGGCAAGGCTCGCCGAAGGTCTCGCGCAGCTGGAGCGGGTAGTCGCGCACGAAGAGCTGTGCGGGGCGCATGACGCACAGGAGCAAAAGCTGCCCTTTCAAGAGCAGTGTGTCGCCCGGCGCAAGGTGGCAAGAGTCCACCTTTTCCCCACGAAACACCATGGAACAACGGCCCACGCGCTCCACGTCGAGGCCCCGACGTTTGGCGGTGATGCGCAGTTGTTCGCGGGAGATCCCGGAGCCCGCCACCGCCTGAGCCCGGCTCTCTGCGCCGGGGGCGCGGCGCGCGAAGGCGACCCGCGCGCCCCCCGAGCCCTCGTCTCCCCGACCCAGGATGCGAGCGAAGCCGGGCGTTTCGAAGAGCGCGACCTCGCCGAGGCGCTGTGGTTCCTCGGCGGACCAGGCGATGACGAGGGCCGGCACCTGTGCGCCCGTGTCTCTGTCTTTGTCTCCGACGCTGCTGCTCAGCTCGATGGTTGTAGGCTCTTTGTGCACGCTGCGCCATCGTCTCGCGATTTGCCTCGCAAGGCGAGAAAAAGTTTCGCCTACCCTACGAAGCAGCAAGGATCGTGCGGTGAGCTACCTACCAGGGCACGATCGCCCGATCGCGAAGGACCTGACCTTGGGGTCCGTCCTCGGGTAGCAGGGCTAGGTAGACGGGTGTCTCGGCGCCCTCTTCCACCGAGCGCGGCGCGCCCGCGCCGCCCATGTCCGTTTGCACCCAGCCCGGGCAGACCGCGTTGCAAAGGATGCCGCGCGGGTCGTTGGCAAGCTCGCGCCCGAAGATGTGGGTGAGCGCGTTGACGCCCATCTTCGATACGCAATACGCCGACGACGGCCAGCCGAGCGCGCGGTGATTTCCGGCCGCCACGCCGTCGATGAAGCCTTGCATCAGCGCCACGAGGGCCTCGCGCGTCAGGTCGTCTGCCTGGAGCGCACGGCGCAACGAGCCAGGCAGACCGTGGGTATCGCCCAGCCCGCTCGTCAACATCACGATCCGACCTCCTGGGCGCAGCAAGGGCAGGAGTCTGTCTGTCAGGCGGAGCGGCGCGAAGAAGTTGACCTCCAGGGTGGACCTTGCCACCAAGCACCACGGTGGTGCCGCGTTGAGCGAGCTGGCGGCAGATTTCCAGGCTAATGCCTCGGTTGCCACCGGTGGCGAGCGCGACTTTGGCGGCTGGGTGTCGAGGGACTTTGGGGGAGGTGTCGTTCTTGGTAGACATGGAGGTCGGTGGCGGAGCCTAGCCGACTTCGCGCAGCCTTGCACTCCCGCATCCGCCATGGAGGAGGGCGGGTCGAGCACGCGTACGGTCTCGGACGAGGCGGACGCAGCGGTCTGCCTACCAGTCGTTGAACAGGGACACCGGGTCGAAGGGGACGTGCTCGGTCTCCGGCGAGCATTGACAGCCGACGACGATCGCCGAGCCGAGCGCGTGTAAGGGCCCTCGCGCATGTCTCAGACGTCCTCCTTCATGCCGTCGCGCGCTCCTACGTCCTTGAAGCCGGCCGAACCTCTCCGCGTTGCTTCGGGCATCCCCTTTTTTTCGGGCATCAACGCCAAGGCCAGTGTCACGGTCCACGAAGCTCGCTCTGGGGGGCCACTTTTTGGCCCACGAGGTGCACGGACACCAAATGAAGGGCGCGATCGCCCTGACGAGGCTGCGTTGCTCGAGCTTCTTGTGACCTCGCTCGCTCGTTTGCCTCAAGATTCGAAAATATCATCGGTTCGGAAGCTAGCGGTCCTGGCCTGAAGCTTCGCTTTTTTCCCCGCGCTTCACTTTTGGAAACGGAGGCTCGCAGAACGCACGGGCCGCTCCCGCCGCGGCCTTGTTCGAGGAGCGGTTCCGACGGTGCTTTGTGGCTAAGCGCAGCCTGGACGTTCTCCACGTCTCACCGCCCTTCATGGCTGGCGTCGGCCAGGTCAGACCGACGTCGACCTGGACGGGCAGACATCGATTTCCGGAAAGGAGGTTGCGTGGCTCGGCGCTCGGAGGCAGGCGGTCCCCGTCGGCTCGTACTCGAACCCCTTGGCTCCGGCCCCCCACCGTAGCTCTGGGGCCCGTTCAGAATCAGACCATTTCACGTTGTGGCCATCGTAAGATGGTGCCGCACGCACCGCGTCGCTGTAGGATGTTGCTCGACGGTCGCTCGACACGTTCTGTTTCTGACGAGGCGCGCTCATGAAGACTCCCCCTGTAAAACATTCGCGCGGAAAGTGCGCGCAATTCGCGGCGGTTCTCACGGTCGCCCTCACGGCCTGCGGGCCGGAAGAGGTGTCCATGCTCGGAGCCAGTCAGCCGGCCTTCCGTCCGCCGTCTTCCGCGCTGACTTCACGCGCGGCGCA
>CAYLJT010000640.1:0-5216 GCA_964383995.1 uncultured Polyangiaceae bacterium | reverse complement strand
CCGACGGGAAGATGTTGGACGACTCGATCACCGCCGGACGCACGATGCAAAACGGCACACCGGAGCCCGCCAGCACCTGCTCGCCGATCGATTTCGTATACGTATAAATATTCGTCCAACCCCAGAACAGCGCGCGCTCGCGGCCCGCTTCGATCAAGCGATCCTCGATGAACTTGCGCTTCACCTTGGCGAGCTCGTCGTCGAGGGCGCTGCCCCGGCAAGGCTCACCGCGTTTGCGCAGGTTCTCCTTGGCGGTGTCCAAAAACGCGCTCTGGCGAAAGGCGTCTTCGCAGCGCTGCCGCGCCTGCTTCACGAGGTCGGTGCACTCGGCGATCTCGTTTTGCGGATCCCAGTGCGACCTATCGAGGGTGCTCTTCGCGATGCCCGCGCCGTACCACTCTTGGTCTGCGGCCCGCGGGAACGGCACCTCGCGCGGGTCGACCTCTTCGATCAGGCCCTCGCGGTAGCCCGCGACGTAACACGTGCTCGTGTGCATCACGGGCGCGTTGAGCTTTTTCGCGAGGGAGACCAGGTTGTTGACGCCGAACGCGTTGACGTCGAGGGCCTCGTCGAGCGGCGGGTTGAAGTCCACGACGCCCGCCACGTTCACCACGGCGTCGATGCGCCCACCCGCGGTCACGAAATCGGCGTCGATGCCCAGCTCGGGCAGCACCACATCGCCGGCGATCGGCGTGATTTTCTCGCGGAGGAAGGCCTCGAAGCCGCCGCCGTGCTGCTCGCGCAGGGGATCGAGCACGGGGGAGGTGACGATCTGCGACCAAAACCGCTCTTCGGCGGTTTGGCCCTTCTTGGGCCGCACGAGCAGGTAGAGATGGCCCACCCCGGGGAAGCGGTGGAGCAGCATCGACCACCACACTTTGCCGAGGAATCCCGTCCCTCCCACGACCACAAGGCGCGTGTTGGCGAAGATGCGCGAGGGCAAAAGGGGCCCCAGCTCCCGGCGATCGGGCGCAAGCTGGGGGGCGGAGAGCGGAGCTATTTCGAGCGATCCCATCGGTCCTTGGGTGGGTCAGGAAACGCGCGCGAGCGCGCGAAGGGCCGGGATTACCAGCTTCGCGGGGCCCGTGCGTCAAGCGCTGCGGCGTGCGAAATGCCCTACGCGGAAGCCCGGACCCGGGCCGAAGCCTCCAAGCCGCGGGGAATCAAGGGCCTGGGTGGCGGTAGGTCGCCATCTTTCGGGGCCAAGGGCCCAACAAGGCCTTTGGCAGGGAGGCGCGCCAACCCAACGGCATTTCGACCGGAAGGTAAGGTGCCAAGCTCCCGGATTGGGAGTGGAACGGGAGGTAAGATCGTCGCGACGCAACCCGGAGCTTCCTGGAGAACGGATTGTTCAGGTCAGGAAGGATCGTGGGTAGACACGAGAATCTCCCCAAGGTCCCGGCGTAGCCGACACACAGCGGGGAAGCCGCGATGGAAAGACGGTAGGCTTTGGCGTACCCCCCGCACCCGTCGGCTCAACGTCTCTTGGCCAGCTTGGTCCCCGCCAGGATGGTGTTGGCGAGGTCCACTTGGCTCCCGTCCACGCCCGCCAATTCGGCTTGGAACAGGCTCCCGTTGCGGAAGCTCGTGGCGCGCACCACGGCGTCTTCCAAGGTCGCCTTCATCAGGTCGGCGCCGTCGAGCCGCGCGCCCGTAAGGTCCGCTCCACGCAGGCTGGCTTCTCGCGCAACGACCCCGGACAGGTCGGCGTTCGCGAGCAGCGCGGAGGTGAATATGGCGCCCTCCAACGATGCCTTTGCGAGCCTTGCCCGGGTCAAGTTGGCCCGCTCCCACACCGAGCCCTTGGCCGAAATGCCTACCAACGAGGCGTTCTCCAGCGAAGCGCCTTCCAGACGCGCGTTCTCCAGCGACGCGCCGTCGAAGCACGCGCGCTCCGCCCGCGCTTCGTAGAGCTTCGCGTCAGCGAGCTCGGCCCCCGCAAACCGCGCCTCCGAAAGCGTCGCTTCGCTGAAGTCGGCCTTCGGGAGCCGCGCCTGCTCCAGGCTCGCGCGCTCCAGCGTGGCCCCCACGAAGCCGGTTTGGCAGCCTTGAAGACCGCCCAAGTCCGCGTCCGAGAGGCGCGCTCGGGTGAACTTGGTGTGCTCGACGCGGGCCCGCGACATCCGCGCAAAGCTCAGGTTTGCACCGCAAAAGTCCGCCTTTTCAAGCTCCGCGTCGTCCCAGATCGAGCGCGGAGCGTCGCTGTCGGCGAGCCCCGCTCCCTTGAGATGGGCACCCTTGAAACAGGCACCTTCCAACTTGCAACGGGTGAACAAAGTCTGAGACAAGTCTTGTCCTGTGAAGTCTATGTCGCGCAGGTCGGCGTCGGAGAAATCCCGCTTCTTCAAGGACTTTCCCGCTGCGATCAGGGCCTTGATAGCCTTCCGGTCCAGCGGCTTGGGGGGGGTCGGCGGCCGCGCCGCGGCCACGGCACGGCGGGCTTGAAAGGCACTCTGGGAGGGCGCCTGTTCCGGTGAAACGATGACCTTCCTGGATGCCGTAGAAGGAGCCAGTCGGGGCTCGGCGAGGGCGGCGACGTAAGCCAAAAGCTCATCTTGCGTCCTCGGCGAAGCTTCGTTCTCGCGGACGACGACGACCTCCGAGAGCTCCTCACCGGACTCGTCGGCGATCGAGCCGCACCAGCGCAGCGACACTTGGCAGGCTTCCCCGTCGAGCAGCACCGTGTCGAGGCGCAAGCGTACCTCCACCACGTCGCCCCCCGTGCGACGCGCAAAAGCCCTTGGAAACAAGCCCGGGAGCCGACCTTCGAGGGCACCGCCGCCGGGCCGAACCTGGGTCAGACGAAAGCTCGCCGAGGGGGAGAGGTCCTTCAAACGCAAGGCGGAGGGCGCCGCTTGAAAGAACAGCGGATCCAAATCCGCTGGGAAATGCGGCCAACGCTCGCGCAGCCAGGTTTCGTCGTAGGTTCCCAACAACCGTGCTCGCGCTCTCCAACCGGGGGCTACCGGCGCAAAACAAACGGGCTCGGGCCGGTCGTCGCGGTGACGAATCAACCGATCGGGGTCCTCGATGCGCGGCGGCGGCGTGCCGCGCAGCGCCCCCGTGCCCACCGGATTCGCGTCCAACCCGGGTCCGCCGAACGCGTTCTCCCAACGCAAGGGCACCGGCGAAAAGGGTCCCGGCAAGGTCGGCGTTCCGCTCGCGTCCCACGCCCGCGGCCCGAGGGCCACGATGCGCGCCTGGAGCGCGCCTACCGACAGCGCGACCAAAGCGCTCGTGCGCGCGCGGTCCTCCGCGGCGTAGGCGGTGGCGCGCACCAACACGTCGACCTCGGGCTTGAACGGCGCGAGATCGCTAGCGTAGACAAGCTCGCTCAGCGGCTCTTCGCCACCGTGCTCGTCGCCGCAGAGGTCGCCCTGATCCGCCGCCAGGGTCGCGGCGCCGCCATCGGCCGCGACATCGAAAGTGCCGCGGACCACCACCACACGCCGCATTCGTTTGTGTTCAAACGAATGCGAAAAGGAGCGGGAAACAAAGCCGGAATCGTCGGAGACGAGGACCGGATCCACGGTCGGCACCAGGGGCCTGGGCCTCGCGGGGTTGCTCCACACCGAGGGGCTCCCCCGGAGCTCCTCCACTTCGCGGACCGGCGCGAAGCCCGCGCGCACGGTCCAGGGCTCCGAGGAGGTCTCTACCCGTGCCGCGGCGCGCGCGTCGAAGAGCTTGGCCACGCCGCGGTAGCTCAAACATACCGCCTGGGCATCCACGTCGAGCCACAGCGTGTCGCAGACAAGCGGCACCTCGCGCGCATGGGTCGCGGGGCCAGAGACCAACGCAAAGGCCGCCTCGCCGCGCAGGCGAAAGGGCGCCGCCGCCAGGCGTCCGAGGCCCACGAGCAACAGCTGCTCGCCCCCACGCAGGTGCGAAATGCGCTGACCTACCGGCGCTACCTGGCCATCCGCGGGCTCGGGCCCGAGGCTCGTGCGGGCCCCCGGCCGCTCGGGGTCGACGAGGCCCGGCTGCCCACCCACCGCCACCAAACGTCGCGTAAGGAGCACCTCGGGCCCGCGCGCCAGCGCGAAGCCGACCACCTTGCGGACCCCCGTGGGAGGCGCAAAGTCGCCCGTGACCACGACGTCGGCCAGGGGCTTGAAACGAGCGTCGTCGGCGACGGCGCCGAAGTGCCCCTTGGAAAACACCTCGTTCAACGCCACCGGCACGACGGTCGTCCCCGGGCGCACAGCGAAGGTGGCGCGCAGCGTGACCCCCACGCAGAGAGCCCCTTTTTCGTCGCGAAACGCGCGGACGGTCGACAAAACGTGGGCGCTATCGGGGTCTCGCATGGCTCGCGCGCGGAGGTCGGCAGAGGGTAGCAGTGTCTCGGTCTCGGCGTGGTAGGCTCACGACGTGTTATCGCTCGAGCGCTTCGCCGAGCTTCGCGCGGCCATCGAAGCCCGAGGTGCGCGCGACGCCGTCCTCGCCGAGGCGGGGATGACCCCCAAGGCGTGGTCGGCGCTGCAAACGCGCTGGCTGGACGCGCTGGCGGACGAAGTGGCGCGCGGCAAGACGACGCTCGCGCGGCGCTACGCCAGCGCCTTCGATCGCGCCTTGGGCTCGACGCTCGGGTCGGAGCCCCCCGTGGCGGCGCCGCCGCTCGCCCACGAAGCTGCCGCGTTCGCGCTGCCCCCGACGTCCATGCCAGTTTCGTCCATGCCAGTTTCGTCCATGCCAGTTGGGTCGATGCCCGCTTACGGCGACTACGCTCCACCGCCCGTGTACGGAGCGGCCGACCCCGGCGCGCCTCCCATCTACCCGCCGCAGGCGCCAGCTGTCCACGCTGCGCACACGTCGTCGGTGGGCACCGGGACGGCCATGTCGCTCGACGCGCCCCACCAGCCCGCCACACCTTTCCAACCGAGCGTGTCCGAGACAAAACGTGTCGCTCAGGGCACCGCGTGGGCCGCCCCCGAGAGCGCGGCCGAGCCCCTCCCCTTCCAATCGGGGGGCGGCGAGTTCGCCGCGTTTCCCCTGGCGCGTTACGCCGAGCTGGTGGCGGCCAGGCAGGAGCGCGGGGCGAACCTTGCCGCGGTGTACGGTCGCTTTGGTCTTAGCGAGGAGAGCCACGCGCGCCTGGAGGCGCACTGGCAAGCTCGCCTCGCGCAAAACGGCATGTTGGCCCTGGAGCTGGAGCGGCACTTCCACCTTGCCAAGAAGGCCCTGGCAGCGAAGCAAGCGCCCAAGGTGGGCACAGGCAC
>CAYLJT010000639.1:0-5225 GCA_964383995.1 uncultured Polyangiaceae bacterium | reverse complement strand
GACATGCGCACCGACCTCTATTCCCTTGGGGCCACCCTGTACACCGCCGTCACCGGTCAGCTCCTATTCTCGTCGCCCGTCTTGGCCCGCGCGTTGACCATGATTCAGACCGAGGTGCCCGCCCCGCCGAGCAGCATCGTTCCTGGGCTCCCGCCGGACTTCGACGCGTTCGTCCTCCGGCTCCTGGAGAAAAAGCGCGAGGCGCGCTACGGCACGGCACGCGAGACCCTGGACGCGCTGCACGCCCTCGGCGCCGTGGCCAGCCGCGGCGCAGCCCACCGCTACCTCTTGATCGCCGAAGGTGACAAGGCCAAGGCGGCGTCGTGTGCGCGCTCGGTCCATGCGCCGGGCCACGAGGTCAAGGTTTGTCATAACGCCAGCGACGTCGAGGCGTTGCTCTGGAAATACGGTTGGCCGAGGCTCCTCCTGGTCGGCTTCCCACTGCCAGGCTCGGAGGGCCTCGACCTGCTCTACATGCTGCGAGACCTTGGCGAGGAGGGCCGCTGTCCAGTGATCGCCGCTTCGTCGTCGACATCGCTGCAGCGCGCTCTGGCCGCCGGCATGACGGACCTCGGCATCGTGGACGTGGTGCCCAGTCTGGCCGACGGTGACCTCGTGCAGCGGGCCGTCGAAGCGGCCCTTGGCTGACAGCTCGTCCAGCGCCAAACCGCGCCCATTTTGGCCTCAGAGCGCCGGCACCTTGCCAAAGAAGAACTGAAACGGAAGGTGGCAGCGGGCGGCCCACGAGCTCTCGTTGTGGAGCGCGCCTGGAAACGCGAAATACAATACGTCGCGCCCGAACTGGTGCCCCGATGCAAGGAGCGCGTCGCGCATGGCGGTGGTGTTCTCGTAGTTGTCCTCGGGCCAGCCGCTGTCGATGTAGAACCGTACGTCGACCTTGGGCTCCTTGCGCACCCGCTCCATGAGGTCGTCCTGGTAGCCGAAGGTGCTTGACAGGCAGGCCGCCTTGCCAAACACGTGGGGGTATTGCCGCCCCAAGAAGAACGACACGACGCCGCCCAGGGAAGAGCCCATCACGGCCGTGTTTTGCGGGTCGGCGAGGGTCCTCAGGTTTTGGTCGATGGTGGGCTTCAGGTGCTCGACCAGCGTACGACCGTAGGCCTCGTAGCCCGGCTTCGTGTAGTCGTTCATGCGGTCTTCGGCGTAGACGCCGACCACGATCACCTTGTCGATGACGTTCATGGAGTCGAGCTGTTCCAGGGTCTCGTCGACCTGCCATTCGCTGCCGCCGAAGGCCTCGTCTGGAAAAAACAGGTTGCTCCCGTCGTGCATGTACAAGACGGGATAGCGCTTGAGCACGTTCTCGGAGTACCCGGGTGGCAGGTAGACGCGGGCCGTCCACGACGCGCCGCCATGACCTTCGCCCCGCAAAATGCCGGTGAAGCTGCCCCGGTGCCCGGAGAAGAAGGTAGGGTAGATTCGGCGTATGCCTTCCCCCTCGGTCGTGCCGAGGTAGTTTGCACCCGTGGACCAGACCTCGCCATCCCCCAGGAGGCATGGCTTGAAGTAGAAGTAGTGCTGGTCGGTCTCGACGACGAACTCGCGGATGGTCCCGTCGTCGCTGACGTAGCTGGGCTCGACCTCGCGCCCCCAGTCGAGGTCGGTTCGCAGGACCATTCGGCGGTCGCCAGGTGGGTAGAACACTTGGATCTGGCTCGAGCTCATGGCGACTCCGGTGGCTTGTCGTGGTGTCGGGGTGAACGAAGCGTGGCCCTCCTATCAGCGGCGCTTCGTCGCCGCAACGCTCGCGAGGTCCCTTGCTCCCCCGGGAGATCCGTGGGGCTGGCAACGTCTCGGACACGGCCTCGGCAAGAAAAAAAACAGTCAGAGAACCGCGCGTTGCGCCGTATATTGACGGGGCGCCTGCGAGTCGCGTGGCGCCATGGAACCGCGGAAATGAGCACATTTCGTCGCCTGATGGGGTCGCTTGGAATTGGGGTGGCGCTGCTCGCCGGGTGCGGGGGGCAGGCGGGGCCGGGTCTGGATTTTCCCGAGACCGTGCGCGTCTCGCGGGACGCCAAGGCCAACGAGTCGGGGGTGGAGATCTTGGCGTTCGAGAGCGCCTACGTGCTCGACGAGCGTGGCGGGTTTGTCAATACCTGGCATCAGCGCTACCGCATCGTCGGTCCGGCGGGCGTCGAGGGCTGGGCGACGGTCGAGGCGCGGTGGCAACCCTGGTACATGGACAAGCCGGAGATCCGGGCGACGATCACCTCCCCCCAGGGCGACAAGGTTGACTTCGATCCCAAGGGTCTGAGCGAGTCCGCCGCCTACCCCGACGCTCCCGACATGTACAGCGACGCGCGGGTCCTGCGTGGGCCTCTTCCGCGCATCGAGGTCGGGGCGGTCGTCGACGAGGTGATCGTCACGCGGAGCAACCGACCCTACTTCGGCGACGGCTACACCCACTACGAATTGCTCCAAGGGCAGGTCCCCCGGGAGCACGTCGAGGTGACCATCGAGAGCCCCGCGTCGAGAACCTTGAACTACGAGGTGCGCGATGCCGAGGTGAAAGTGGAAGATCACACGGCCGACGGCAAACGGCGTCTGCGCTTTTCAGGTGGACCTTTCACGGGCATCGCGTGGCCGCCGCCGATGATGCCGACGGACGCGCCGAGCTGGCCGTCCTTGGTCTTCTCGACGGGGGAGTCGTGGCAGAGCTTGGCGGAGGCTTACTCCCGGGTGGTGGAACAGAAGATCCCCAAGGACGCTCTGGTCTCCGCCGCAAAAAAGGCCGTGAACGAGGCCGACTCGCCGCGTGTCAAGGCGGACAAGCTGGTGGACTGGCTGCGTAAGCGGGTAAGGTACGCGGGCGTCGAGCTGGGAGATTCGGCGATCGTCCCGCGGGATCCCTTGGAGACCCTGAAGAACGCCTATGGCGACTGCAAGGACCAGGCGGTGTTGCTCGTGGCGCTGCTGCGGGCGGTGGATGTGCCTGCCCATGTGGCTTTGTTGAGGGCGGGTCGCGGTGAAGACGTACGCCCGGGCTTACCCTCGCTGAACGTCTTCAATCATGCCATCGTGGTGGTGGAAGGTGAGACGCCCATCTGGGTCGATCCGACCGCGACCTACTCGCGGGCTGGGGAGCTGCCCACGGCAGACGAAGACCGCCTCGCGCTGATCATCCAGCCCTCGACGACGGGCCTCGTTCGTACGCCTGCTTCGAAGGCCGCAGACAATCGCTACGAGGAGGTGCGAGAGATCTACTTTTCCCCCCTCGGCCGCGGCCGCGTCGTCGAAACCTGCTCCGGGACGGGCCACGTCGGCGAGTACCTGCGCAGCTCCATGGAGGGTTCTACGGAGGCGCTCCGCGAGAACCTTGGCAAGTACATCGAGCGGCAATATTTCAGCAAGGTCCTCGGCGCCCTCGACGTGTCCCCGCTCGACGATTTGGCGGCGCCGGTCTCGATCCGCATCGAGGCCAAGGACGCTCGTGTGGCCGTGTCGCAGCTCCTGTCGGCAGGCGTCCTCATCGATTCGTCCGCGCTCTTCCAGTGGGTGCCGCTGCCCCTCTCCGACGACAGCGAGCCTCGCAAGGTCGATCTGGTCCTCTCGACTCCCTACGAATCTACCCTCCGCTACGAGGTTCATCCTGCGGAGGGCTTCGAGGTCGAACTGACCCCGGAGCGCAAGGTGGAGCTGGGCCCGGCCCTCTACACCCGGAAGATAACGAAGCGCGCCGACGGCGGCGTCGATCTGACCCTTACCTTCCAGTTACCCAAGGCGCGCCTGACCCCCGACGAGGTGGCGGCTTTTCGGAAGGCCTACGCCAAGCTCCGCACGGAAGGACCAGAGTACCTTGCCGTCTCCCACAAGAGCCTCCGCTTGAAGGCAGCCCGCGACAGCAAGGCGGCGGTCTCCATGCTGGTGCGCGCGGTCGAGAAGTCTCCCAAAGACGCCGTGGCGTCCATGCGCCTCGCGGCCCTTTTGTCCGACCTCGGGCTCGGCCAATCCGCCCGCAGCTACGCCCAGCGCAGCGTGGCGTTGGACGCCAACACGGCCTCGCTTTGGTTCAGCTTCGGCGACGTTCACGACGTTGACCTGCTGGGCCGCGAGAAGGTGGAAGGCTACGATCGCGCGTCGGTGATTCGCGGCTACAAGGAGGGAGTTCGGCTCGACCCGGACAACATGAGCGGGCGGCTGTTCTTGGCCCAGGCCTTCGAGACGAGCAGCGACGGCGTTCGCTACGGCGCCGGTGCAGAGCTCGACCAGGCGATCGCCACCTACGATGCCATCGACGCCGAGGATCTCGCGAGCTTCAAGGACGGCGAATACGCTCAGAACGTGCTCTATGCCTTGATGTACGCGGGGCGGATCGACGAGCTGGAGCGCCGCATCGAGACCATCGAGCGCGGCCAACGACCACGCTTCGTCTCCGCGGTCGTGGCGGCCATCAAGGGGGGCGCGCCCGCGGCGGTAGCCGTGATGGACGCCCTGGGTGTCTCTGCCGAGGAGCGAGTCACGCCCTTTACGCAGGCCTCCGACGCGCTCTTCCGCTTGCGGCGCTACCCCGAGTCCGCCGCGCTGCTCGACGCCGCCCTTGCCATCAAAGCCGACCCGGCGCTGTCCGCGCTCGCCGAGAGCCGGCGAAAGATGCGACCCGTGGATCGCGCCAAGCTCGGCATGAAGACGCCGGCAGACGCGGTCGTCACGGTCCTGCTGACGGCGGGCGCCGACATGGCGGCGATCCGCGCCCAGCCCCGCGCGTTCATCTCACCCCGCGCCCTCGACGGCGGTACCCTGCTGAGCGCGCTGGAAGGTGTGGGCGTCGGCGCGCGCGTAGGCGGGTATACCCGGGAGGTGTTCACCGACATGTTCATGGCGCGGGTGCACGAGGCTTCCGAGGTGAACGGCGACGACGCCACGGGCTACCGGGTGACCTTCGAGACCGGACCGTCCTCGTTCCTGTACGGGTACGTCACCAAAGAAGCCGACGGCTACCGCGTGCGCGCTTTGGGTGAAAATGTCTCGGACATTGGCTGCGAGGCGGCACACCTCGCCAAGGCAGGCGACCGGGCCGGCGCCAAGCAATGGCTCACCTGGGCGCGCAGCCACACACCGTCAGGCGCCTTGCTGTCCCGCGATGACGCGCTCACGTTGTGGACGGCCACCTACGACGTCGCCCTCGGCGCGGCGGCACTGTGCGCCACGGAGTCGCAGGCCAAGAGCATGGTAGGCGAGCTGGAGGCGCTGCGCGCCAACGC
>CAYLJT010000638.1:0-5247 GCA_964383995.1 uncultured Polyangiaceae bacterium | reverse complement strand
GCCAGGGCCGGTGGCGACTCTTGCAAGATGTCCGTCTCGCCCTCGGAGCGCCCCACGATGACGGCGCCGCACGAATCGCTCAGCACGTTGACCGTAGTGCGGCACATGTCCAGGATGCGGTCGACCGCCAAGATCAACCCGATGGCCTCGCCGGGTAGGCCGATGGCGCCCAGAATCAAGGTGATCGCGACGAGGCTCGCGGCGGGGATGGCGGCCACGCCGATGGAAGACAGGAGCGCGATCAGGACCACCGTGAACTGTTGGGTAAAGGTAAGATCCATGCCGTAGGCCTGGGCGATGAACATGGCCGCCACGCACTCGTAGAGCGCGGTACCGTCCATGTTGATGGTGGCGCCGAGGGGGAGGACGAAGCTCGTGACGCGGTTCGACACCCCTGCCCTGCGCTCGACCGCGTCGAGGGTCAGAGGGAGCGTGGCGGCGGAAGACGCGGTGGAGAAGGCCATCAGCAACGCGGGCGCGAGGGCCTTGAAATGGCGGGTGGGTCTCACGCGACCCACCAAACGCAAAAGGAGCGGCAACACCACGAAGGCGTGGACGGCGAGCCCCAGCACGACGGTGATGAAGAACGCGAGCAGCGGTCGAAACGCGCCGAAGCCGGTCGAGAGCACCACCTTCGCGACCAGCGCGAACACGCCGTAGGGCGCAAAGCCCATGATCCAGTCGGTGACGAGCAGCATGACGTCGTAGACGGCCTTCCAGAAGTCGCGCAGGAAGGCCCGGGGCCCTTCGGGCAGGCGCGTGGAGAAGAAGCCGAAGACGAGCGAAAAGAAGATGAGGCCCAACATGTCGCCGTCGGCCGCGGCGGCGAACGGGTTTTCCGGGACGGTGTGGAGCAGGACGTCAACCACGTCGCTCGCTGTGCGCGTGCCCACCCGGGCCTGCGCCGCCGCGGTGTCCTCGCTCAAGCCAATCAGGTCGCGTGCGGGGGCACCGTCGACGATTCCAGGTTGGATGAGGTGTACGAACAGGACGCCGAGCAAGATCGCGATGAGCGAGGTGGTCACGTAGTAGGTCGCTGTCTTCAGGCCCATGCGCCCAAGGGAGCGCGTGTCGCCGACGCCCGCGATGCCCGTGATGATCGACGCAGCGATCAAGGGCACGACGAGCATTTTCAGGCCGCGCAAGAAGAGCGAGCCGACGAAGGAGCAGGCGTCGTACAGGGAGACGCCGAGCAACGCTGAGCTTTTGTCGAAGGTAAGGCCCACGCCGACGGCGAGCACCAGGGCCAGGAGAACTTGGTAGTGGAGCGCGAGCTTCTTCATGCACCGACTCGGTTGGAGGGCGGTCAGGCTATCACCTCCGGGAGGCGCAAACGGGTTGAAACCCGCTCGACGCTCTGTTTTTGACCGTGGGGGACGCCTCGCGTCTCTTCTCAGCCAGGCGAAACCAAGCCGTTTGGCGCTCTACGGGACGAAGGCAAGGAGGAGCGCCTCGCTTTGGTTGGCTCAACCCATGTCGTCGAGCGTGCGCCCGTGGGCGACCAGCGCGTCTTTGACGCGGATCGTGGCGCGCGTGCGGTGGATGTCCGCGCGGTAGGCGAGGTAGATGGTGTCCGGTATGAATGGCAAGGAGGGGTGGAGTCGACGAAGCTTACCTTTTTGTTGGTAGGCGGCGACCCGCCGGGGCAGCAAGGCGACGCCGAGATCGGCCAAAACCAGGCTCTTAACGAGCTCCAGATCGCCGCAAGACAGGAGGCGCGATGGCAAGAGTCGCTCGCTCGTCAACATCTCCAGAAGCTCCTGACATTGCTGGACCCGACCCGCGAAGATCAGCGGGCCTTCACGCAGACGTTGGTGGGCGATGCGCAGGCTCTCCTCGCTCAAGGAAAGCCGCGGCCGATCGCTCATCGGAGGCGGATCGGTGCGCATTCGCTCGGGCCCCGCCGCAACAAACAGATCCATGGCGTCCTTGAACAGCTCCACGAGCACCAGCTCGGGGTGTGGGCGAGGATTGACGATCAGACCGAAGTGGACCCGACGATCGACGACCGCGTCGCCCACCGCGCTGGAAGAGCCATTCCAGAGGCTCAGCTCGATGCTGCTGCCGGTGCGCAGAAACTCGCTCATGAAGCCAGGTAGAAAATAGGCGCCCAAGGACTCGTGACAGCCGATCACGAAGCGCCCTGCCTCGCCCTTTTCGAGATCGGCGATGTCCCGTTCGGCGCGCTCGATCTGCTGGAATATCTCTTCCACGTGGCGCGCCAGCTCGCGCCCCGTCTCGGTCAACGACACCCCGCGCGGGTCGCGCAAGAACAACGTCGTCCCCAGGTTTTTTTCGAGCTGCTGCACGGCGACCGTGAGGGTCGGCTGCGACAGCCCGAGCTCGCGCGCGGCGCGGGTCAAGCTCTGGCAGCGCGCGATCGTCTGGAAGTAGCGAAGGTGTCCAAGATCCATGAGCCATAGTCTCTCGCTATGGCCGCCATAGTCCACGGCCCCGTACACCTCGTCGGTAAAGAGCTTACCGTGAAACCTCAACGGACGTTGGGCCACGGCCGCGCATCTTCCTTCGTTTAATGCGGTCGTCGCCCTGCGAATGGCCCCGGTTCCGCACCGGGCGAGGAGAGAGACCATGACAGGATCAGGGTTTGGGAGTGGCCGAAGCAGGGTGCAAGGGGGCGCGCAAGCACCTCTGCCGTTGGGCACCGCGATCGTGCTTTTTGCGGCCGTGGCTGGCCTCACGGCGAGCTGCGGCGACTCGGAGGCGACGCCCTCGACCTCCACATCGACGACCACCACGAGCAGCGACACGACGACCGGTACCGGGGGAGGTGGCACCGGCGGCGACGCCAGCACCACGACCACCACCACCGGAGTCGGTGGTCAGGGAGGTGGTGGAGGAAGCGCGCAATATTGCGTCAAGACGGCGCCCAAAGAGACGCGCGGCTCGGCCATCGCCCTGTCCCCGGATGAAGCGACCGTGGTCGCCGTCAACCGCGATGTCGGCAGCGTCAGCGTGTTTCATGTGGACTACGGAGATGGTCAACCCGCCCTGACCTTGACCGCGGAGCTCGACCTCGGCCCGGGCAGCGAGCCCTGGCAGGTAGCCATCGACGGCTGCAGCGACAGCGCGTACGTCGTGCTGCGCAAAGATCAGCAGCTCGTCGCCATCCACGACATCAGCCGCGCGCCGATCGTAGGTGACAAGGTCGCCGTGGGGTCGGAGCCGACCGCGGTCGCCATCTCCCCCAACAACCGGCACGTCTACGTCGCCAATTGGGTAGACGGCACCGTCTCGGACGTGGATCCCGTCACGTTGGCGGTCTCCACCATCGACCTCAACGGGCCGCTGGTGAGCACCAACCTCCTCGGCGCGGTCACGCCGCGGCCGGGCCTGGCACACCCGCGCGCGATCGCCATCACCAACAACGGCGACACGAACGACGACGACGAGTCCGTCCTGATCAGCGAGTGGTTCGCCCAGCGCACGGCTCCGGAGAGCGCCGATGGCAAAAACAGCGACACCAACAAAAGCGGCCTGATTTACAAGGTCGGCGTCAGCGGCGGCACGCCCACCACCATCCAGCTACCCCCCGTCGCGAGCACCGGCTTCGTCGACCACAACAACGGCGCGACCGGCTGCTTTCCGAATCAGGTCGGGGCCATCTCCATCGACCAGGGCTTCGCCTATGTCACGAGCACCTGCGCGTCGCCGGTAGGTCCGATTGGCGTCTTCCAGAAGGGCTCGTGCACCTCCAACGCCGGCTGTTCGAGCTTCGGCGCGGGCTCGATCTGCTCGGCCGGCGTCTGCACCCTGTCATGCATCCAAAACAGCGATTGCGCCGCGGTAGGTGGCTCGTGCAGCGGCACGGTGTGCGCCCCCAACACGACGGATGTCAAGACGACCACCCACCCCGCCGTGAGCATCGTCGACCTCGCCACCGGCACCGCCACGACCACCGTGCTTGACGCGCTGTTCTCTGCCAAGGCGTCCACACGCATGCCCCATCGCCCGGCGGATGTGGGCTTCTTCAATGGTTTCGGCTACGTCGCCGCCACCGGCGCCGACGCCGTCTTCCGTCTGGTCACCGCGAGTGGCGTCATCACCGACGTCGGCTCGGCGACCAACAACTTCATCAACCTGCGCAAAGACGCCACGGACACGTTGCTCCGTAACCCGATTGGCATCGCGACGGGCTTCACGCAGGCCTTCGCCTTCGTGGCAAACGATGGCTCCCGCGACGTGACGGCGCTGTCGTTCAATGTGCAGGCCATCGCGGGCAACCAGGTGGACGATTTCCGCATCGCCCAGTCGTCGGACCTGCCCGCCGCGGGCAGCAAGGAAGACAAGATCCTGCGTGGAAAGCGCTTCTTCGGCACGGGCCTCGGCCGCTGGTCGCTGAAGGGCGAAGCCTGGGGCTCCTGCGCGGCCTGCCACGAGGACGGATTGAGCGACAACGTCACCTGGTATTTCGCGCGCGGACCGCGCCAGTCGGTCAGCCTCGACGGCTCGTTTGCGTCGAACGACGCGAGCGATCAACGCATCTTCAACTGGACGGCCATCTTCGACGAGGTCGCCGATTTCGAGGCCAATATCCGCGGTGTTTCGGGCGGTGTCGGCGCCATCGTGTCCACCCTGTCGTCGCCTCCTGCCAACTCCGACCGCATCAACACCGCCGCGGAGGTGCCTCCCCAGCAGGGCTTGCAGGGCTCGTCGAACGACGTCGCCGATCCCCTAGGCCAGAGCGCCCATCCCCACTCCAAGCTCGCCGATTGGGAAGAAGTGGAGGCCTACATTCAATCGATCCGCTCGCCGCGCAGCCCGACCAACCTGGTGCAGGCCGACATCGACGCGGGCAAGGACTTGTTCGACGACCCCGCCAAGGGCAACTGCGTGGGCTGCCATTCGGGCGCCAAGTGGACCATCTCGAAGGTCTTCTTCCCGCGCGGTGACATCGCCAACGCGGCCACCGCGGACGCAGCGACGACATCGCTGTCGAACCAGGATTGGAGCTTGGCGCTCAACGGCTTCCCGGCGGCGCTGTTCCCCATCCGCACCTCGGCCTTCGGAGGCGTCGCGGTGCTCGGCACCGACTCGCGCATGCGCTTTGGAGCGGCCCCCGCGGCCGAGCAAATCCAGTGCATTTTGCGCCCCGTTGGCACCTTCGGAGTGTCCGCCGCGGAGGTCAACGTGGTCGAGCTGCGCCAGGACATGGCGACCGCGGGCCAAGGCAACGCCGACACCGGCCAAGGCTTCAACCCGCCATCGCTGCTCGGGCTGTCGGTCGGC
>CAYLJT010000637.1:0-5269 GCA_964383995.1 uncultured Polyangiaceae bacterium | reverse complement strand
CGCGCAGCAAAACGAGGCCGCCGCCACCACCGCCGCCCGACGATGTGGCTCCGGCGCCGCCGTTGCCACCGCGCGCGCGAATCAGCGTGGTCGCGCCGTCGACGATCAGCGCGTTGGTGACGATTTCAACGTAGCCGCCGGCACCTCCACCCGAGCCCGCCTGGCTCGTCACGGGGCCCGCTTCGCCGCTCGCGTCGATGGCGCCGAGGAGCTGAATTTCAGCCGCTTCGAGGATGATTTGGCCCCCGCCGTTGCCGCCCCGGGTGCCGGGCGTCCCGCCCACGTTGGCCGCGCCCCCCGCGCTGCCGAAGGCCGGCGCGTCGGGGTACGACGTCCCGCCATCGGCGGTCAGCGTGCAGATCGCGGTCAACAAACCGGGGCCGCCATTACCGCGGTAAGCCCCACCGCCGCCGGCATCGTTGGGGCTCGAACCGAAGGCACCGCCCGCGCTCGTCATGGGGCCTTCGCCCGGCGCACCGTCTTGGCCACGAAAGCCCGCGCCCACCGCGGTGACCGTCGCTCCCGCGGCGATCACGATGCGATTGGCCTTGATGTGCAGGTAGCCAAGCCCCGAGCCGTCGCTGCTCTTCGCGGTGACCTTGAGGGTGCCTCCGCTCTCGACCACCACGTCGCCGTAGGTCTTGTCGCCGTCGACCGTCACCGTCGCCCCGGCGGGGACGGTGAGGGGGCTCGCGGCGCGGGCGCCCGACGTGAAAACCAGGACGGCGGCGGCGGCCGCGGCACCGACGAGGAGCCTCGTTCCAGACATGCCGCGGATGCTAGTGCATCGATTCACTCGAATCGATGCGCTAGAAAATTTGTGGCGCGAATTTCGGGCGCCGCGGAGCCCGCCGAAAAACGGGGCTGGTTCGAAATTCGTTGAACGGAGCCGCGCGGCCGCGTCAGGGACCTGCGTCGTGCGTCGCGTTGGGCGCGTCGGTTTGCGCGCCGCCGTCGAGGGGCTCGTCGGGAGCGCTCGCGGGGTTGCCGCTGGGCTCACCGCGCAGCGGCTCCAAGTCGAAGAGAGGCGCGCTGGACGAGGCCCGCGGGGTGGGTCGAATCGGAGGCGACGGCTTGGGTCGCGGCGCCGGCTCGACCGTCGCGCTCGCCGAGGCGCTCGCCGAAGAGGCGGGCTCGACCTCGCTCGTTTCGGCCTCTCGCATGCTCGCGCGAACCAGCAACGCGAGCGTCGCAAGGACCACAATCGCTCCGATCGCGACCGTGCTGTTGCGCTTCTCCTCGGGGGGCGGCGCGACGAGCGTGCTGACCTCTGCCTGCGTTTCCGGCTCGATTTCGCGCCGTTCGGGCGCGCCCTCTTGCGCGGCATCGTCCGGATCGCGGTAACCGAGGGCTGCGGCGAGCGCGCGGCCGAACGCGTCGCACGACGCGAAGCGGTCCTTGGCTTCTTTGGCCATGGCTCGGCTCAACACGCGATCGACGTCCGGGTGAAGGCCCCGCGAGACCGCCATCGGATCGGGCGGTCCCGCGGTGATCCGCGTCGCCACCGTGACGGCATCGTCGCCCGCAAAAGCGCGTTGCCCGGCGATGGCTTCGTAGAGCGACGCCGCCAGCGAAAATTGGTCGCTTTCAGGCGAGAACTTGCCACCTCGAAAGGTCTCGGGAGCGCTGTACGCCGGGGTCCCCATGAGCCCCCCTTGGTGGGTCAACGTCGAGTCGGGGATGCGCGCGATCCCAAAATCGGCGAGCTTTCCGCCCGTCACCGCGAGGATGATGTTCTCGGGCTTGATATCGCGGTGCAAAATGCCCGCTTCGTGGGCGAAGGTGAGGGCGCTCCCGAGCTGTCGTGCGAGGGTCGCGCCCTCTTTCGCGCTGAGCGGCGAAGACTGCGCGCGCTGCTTGAGCGTCGGACCGACGACGTACTCGAACACCAAATACAGGCCGACGCGGGGATCTTCGCCCATGTCGTGCAGCGTCACCAGGTTGGGGTGAGGCACCCGCGCCGCCGCCCGCGCCTCGTGTCGCATGCGCACCACGAGGCCGTCGCGCACGTCCTTGGGGATGCGCAGATCGTCACGCAAGAGCTTGATGGCGACGTCCCGATCGAGCACCGGATCATGCGCAAGCAGCACGCGACCCATCGCTCCCGCGCCGATGACGCGTTGCACGTGATAACGCCCGATCGACGAAGGGAGCCCGTCCGCGCGTTCTTCGCCAGCGCGTTTTGGCTCGTTCGCTGCGGGCTTGGCGCCGGGGGAGTCCACGTGAGTCCTTTTCTAGTACGTCGAAACGCTCGAAGCGATGTTCGACAGCATCAACGTTCTAGCCGAGGCGAGCGCGCACGGAAAAGACCTGGCGGTAGAGGTCGTGCCGGTTATCCTCCCCGAGCCGTGACCACCGCCGGAAAGCCCGCCGATCCCAGGCCTCGTTCGGGCCGCAAGGCCCGCAATGCTTTGTGGATCGTGCTCGGCACCCTGGTGCTCGTCACGGCTGTGGCGTGGGAGGTGGGGCTCGTAGGTTTCGGGTTTGCCGAGCTGCGAGCGGCCACCTTTCCGAGCGACCAGTCTTTGCTGGCCTATTTCCCCGGCGACGCGTCCGCTGTCGCCATCTTCGACCCGCATCAGTTGGAGCTCAAAGCATTTGGCGCCGATGGCGGCGTGCTTCGGCAGGCCATCGACGCGCGGCGCGCGGACCTCGAGAAGGCAACGGGGGTCGATATCGCCTTCGATGTCGACAAAGTGGCGACCGCGTCGGGGCTCGTGGTCGCCCGCGGTCGCTTCGACGCGCTGGACCTCGCCGAGCGCCTCGCCCCAAGAAAATACGTGCAGAGCGACTATCGCGGCGCGGTGTTGCTCGAGCGGGCGGGGGTCGATGCCGTCGCGGTGGTAGACGACGACGTGTTGCTCTACGGCAGCGGCGAGATGATTCGCCGCGGTCTCGACGCCGACGCGGATGGCACGGGGCTCGACGAGAAGGACATCGTGACCGACCGCCTCGACGCCATGGGCTGGGACCATCCGTTCCTCGCGACGGTCGCTCTGGAAGACGGCGGGCCGAGCTTGCACGACATCATCACCGGCACCACGGGGCCGCGCGCCGTCACGGTCGGCATTCGCACGAAACAGGGCGCTGACGTGGGTACCTTCGTGCAGGTGCGCATCGAGGCTGCGAGCCAGGCGGCGGCTGCGGAGCTGAGCAAGCTCCTCGAAGAAAAACGCGGCGCGGTGGCCGAAATGGCGGGCCCGGGCGAGCTCGGGAGCTTGCTGACCGACCTTGCGAAGCAGGCCACGATCACGGCCTCGCCGGACGCCCCCGACGTGCAGATCGCGCTGACGCTGACCCCGGAAATCGTCGAAAAATTGAGTCAAGCCACGCAAAGCGGCGTGGAGGGCAGCGAGGCATACAAGATGCTGCGCATGTACCAGTTGCTGCTGCCGTCGTTTTGAGCGCTTCCGGTCACTCGCACGCTGGGCAGCTCGCGCTCACGCGCTGTTCCGCCGCCGAGACCCGGGCCTCTGCGTTGCTGCAGCGAGCGTCGGAGCTGCCGGCAAGATCGCAGATGTGATCGGCCGCGCGACGCATGGAGCCGAGGGCACGACAGGCCATCGCGCAGCCGTCGTAACGCCCCTCGTCGGCCGAAGGTTGCAGCTCGGACTCGGACTTCATCGCGGCCGAAGCCGGCGCGGGCGCGGTCGCTGTCGCGGCCGGGGTGGGCTGGCCGTAGCCATCCGAGCGAACCGGCGCTTGTGGAGCCTCTTGCGCGAGGGAAGGCTGCGCTGGCGGCGGGGGAGGCGAGGCGAAGCCGCCCGGTGAGCCGCCCGGGAGCGCTTGGTTGAGCTGTTGCTCGGCTTGGTCGAGCTCGGCCATCGCGCTGTCGGCGGCCGGCTCCGCGCCCTCGATCCCTCCGGGAGATTGCGGCTCTTTGGCACCCCCCGCGGCGCCGCAGCCCCCGCCGATAGCGATCACGAATCCAACGAAAACCAGGGCGCTGCAGGTGGCGCGAAGCCGGCGGTGGGGATGCGTCATATGGGCCTTCGACGAATCAGTTAGCGGATTCGGCTCAAACAACGCGCTGGGATCGTTCGGCCTTACACCCGCTCTGCGACGACCATGCGCTCCCACACCCGCAGGCCCAACGGACGCTTGCCCCAGTAGCGGTCGGACCAGTCGAGCGCCGACTCGTCCGACAACACGCGGAGGTCGGCACCCTCCAGCAGGGCGTGAAAATCCACCGTCGAAATCAGGCCGAGGAGCGGCTCGCCCACCAGCGCCAGGGCCCCCTCGGCGGCGGGCTTGATCAGGGCCGCGGCGCCCGTTTGGGCGGACTCGGCGTAGGTGACCACCAGGCGGCTACCGCGCGGCGAAAGCTCGCTGATCGTGGCCAGCGTGCGGGCCATGGCGCGGGGCGTCAAATAGGGCGTGACGCCCTCCCAAATCCAAAACTTCTTCGCGCTCCGCAGGGCCCCCGCGTGGGTCAGCACGGTCCCCAGATCGTCGACCTCGAAGTCCATGGAGAGGTACGTGAGGCTCTTCGCGCAGCGCTCGGTCGAGAGCTCCATGCGCAGTTGTTTGTACTCCTGGGTCTCGAGCCTATCGATCTCGAACACATCGACCGTGCGCAGGGCGCCGATGCGGTACGCGCGACTGTCGAGCCCCGCTCCGAGCACGATAAGCTCGCTCGCACCGTCGTGGATGGCCGCGAGCAGTGCGTCGTCGATCGCGCGCGTGCGAAGCTCGATGTGGTAGGGCAGGCCCAAGAGCAGGGCCCCCGCGGCGCCGTGCGCGAAGAGGCCCGCCCGCGGCACCATCGAGAGCGCGTGCAGGGCGCCGTCGATGGGCAGAGGAAGAAGGCGCGACGCCATCGGGTCGTCGGTGAGCTTCGTGGGCTCGGCGAGCTCGTTGTGCAGCGCCCGCACGGCGGCAACGATCGCCGCGGTGAGGCTGCCCTTCGGACGTACCATTCGTGCCTGCGCCTAGCACGGCAGGCCTAGTGCGAGAAGGCCGCTCGACGCCCAAGGGTCCCCTCGTCTTGCGCGACAGAGGCCGAAATCCGCGGGGATCGTGCCAGGGCTGGGCGTTCTCCCGGGGTGGTCTATCCTTCCGCATCATGCCTCATGGTTCTTCCCTTCGCAGCGCGGCCGTGGTCCTCACCTTGGGGGCCCTTGCGGCTTCCGTCGGCGCCTGCGATCGCCACCGTTCTTCGGCGAACGGCCAAGCTTCGTACCCGCCCTACGGCACACCCGGACCGGGCTACGCGGTGCCGAGCTACGGACCCGCGTACAACCCCAACTACCCGCCGCCGGGCTACAGC
>CAYLJT010000636.1:0-5275 GCA_964383995.1 uncultured Polyangiaceae bacterium | reverse complement strand
TCGTTCGACCAGATCGAAAGCCCTAGGTGGCGCGCCAAGGCCAAGGCGTGTGCGTCTTCTGGATCCCGTTTGGCAAGGTCTTTGACGGCTTTTTTTAGCTCACGCTGATAGCTCACCTCGCGATGGACACGGACCGGCAAAAGCTTCCATTGCGTCTCGACGAGCTCCCTGGAGATCTTGTACTTCTCCGCCATGTGGGGCAGATATTCACGCACCTCGTCCACGTTGAACTGGGCAATGTGAACGATCACGTCGAAGTTGGAGAACACGCGAAGCGCGGCTTTGCCAATGATGGCGGACAACAAAACGTTCGCGTCAGCGACGACTTCTTCGATGCGCACGAAAGTCCTCTGCCACTGCGTTTTCGCTGACACCTTGAGCCTTCAGAAGCAAGTCCAGGTGCCTCCCCAGGACCGCGGACAATTCTTTTCGCATGTCGAGCGGAAGGCGATCGGGGTCGTCCAGCGGCAAGTAGAGCCCAGAGACCCGCCCGTGCTTCGTCACGATTAGGGGCTCGTCTCCGCCAAGGAGATTCGCGCTATTGCTGCGCAGCTCACGCATTCCTGCGACTCTCATGTATCCAGCTTCGCACTCCTCGAACGATGTGTCAACACATGTGTACACATCTACTTCGTGGCCCCCCAAGTTGCCTCTCCTCGTTGGTCAGCCCATCTGCGTCTGGCACTCTCGGAGGCACCGCATTCGTGTCTTCTTCGGCACGCTCTCCGGCGCCTCGCGTCAACGCCGTGGCAAGGTGACAACATCCCAATTTTCCGCCCCCGCAATAACCCCTCAGAACGTCAAAAACACCTCGATTTCCCGCTCCATTCGCGCTTCCATGGGCGCAGGAAATTATGCGTAACGTCCGCACGCTTCTGCCCCTCGCCGCCATTCTTGCGTCTTCCGCCGCCCACGCGGCGCCGCTGCCCAACATCAACGCCTACGGTGATGCGCCTGCTACGAGCGCCCCTTTGGCTTCAGCGCGGCACGGCGCTCCCCCGGCTTTTGCCGCGTCGCTCGACCCCAAGCGGGGGACGCCGACCTTCCTTTGGGCGCTGCGTGACACAACGACGCCCGTCGGCCTCTTTGCTGGACTACCCGCCGAACGTGTTGCCAGAAATGCACTTGCCGCGCACGCTGGGCGCTGGGGGGCGGCCCCTTCCGCGGCCGATAAGCTCGAATTGGCCTACGTCCACGACCTTGGACGCGGCGGCATCGTGGTGGTGTTTCACCAGCAGGTCAGTGGGGTCGAAGTCTTCCATGGCGACGTAAAGGTGCTCCTCGATCGCAACCACGACCTCATCGCCATTGGCGGTGGGCTCAGCCCCGAAGGCGGCGCTCCGTTGCGGCGCGGGACCTTCGCCACGAGCGACCGTCAGGCCCTGGCCACGGCCCTCATCGACCTGTACTCGATCCCCCTCCTGCCCTCCGACTTCGTGCCTGCGCCGACCTCCCGTGGGCCCTACAAGCACTATGTGCTGTTGCCGACGGCCTCCACCACCACGGCCAAAATCTCGCTGGGTCAGGACGCGCGCGTCAAGAAGGTCATCTTCCAGCTCCCCGATCGGGTCGTCCCGGCTTATTTCGTCGAGGTGCTTGCGCAGCAGGGCAGCGCCCCGTCCGACGCCTATGCGTGGGTGATCGGCGCGACCGATGGCAAGGTGCTTTACCGCGAGCATCTGACCCACGACGCGGCCTTCGACTACAGGGTGTTCGTCGACGCCAAGGGGCGCCCCCTCGACGGCCCCATCGCCGACTTTACCCCCCATCCGACGGGCGTGGCCGACGGCAGCTACCCGGGCTTCGTGTCCTCCTCGTTGATTACCGCGGACGGCTTCAATGCCGCTCCGGGCGGTGGCTCCGACCCCTGGCTGGCGAGCGGCGCGACCGAGACAACCGGCAACAACTGCGACGCTTACACCGACGATAACAACCCCGACGGGTTCTCCGCGGGCGACGTGCGCGCGGCTGTCTCTTCCCCGGGCGTCTTCGACTACACGTACGATCCGTTGCAGGGGCCGCAGACATCGACCACCCAGAAGATGGCGGCGGTCACGCAGCTCTTCTACATGATCAACTGGCTCCATGACGAGTGGTACGACTCGGGCTTCAACGAGGCTGCCGGCAATGCCCAGTTGAGCAACTACGGGCGTGGTGGCGTGGAGGGAGATCCGCTGTTGGCTCAAGGACAGGACGGCGCGCCCCAAAACACCGACAACGCCAACATGAGCGCTTTCTCCGACGGCATGTCGCCGCGCATGCAAATGTACGTCTGGACGGGCGTAGGCGTCGCAACGAGCTCGTTCTCCGTCACCCCCTTGGGTCAAACCTTCACGACGGGCAGCGCGGCCTTCGGGCCGAGCGCGTTCAACGTCACGGCGGGCCTCATCGTGGCACAAGACGGCACCGGCAACACCACGGATGGTTGCCAGGCGCTCGTCAACAACGTGGCAGGGAAGATCGTCCTCATCCGCAGGTCGGGCTGCACATTCAAGCAAAAGGCCGTCAACGCCGAGGCCGCGGGGGCGGTAGGCGCGATCATCATGGACAACGTGGTGGCCGGCACGCCGCCCTTCTTGGGAGACGGCTCTCCCGCCGGCACCGTCAACATCCCCGTCATGAGCATCCTCAAGGTCGACGGCGACCTCTTGGAGACGACGCTCGGCAACGGACCGCAAACGGGCACGATGGCCGCGACGAGCGTCACGCAACGGGACGGCACCATCGACAACACGGTGTCTGCCCACGAATGGGGTCACTACATTCACCTGCGCCTGGTGTCGTGCGGCAACGACCAGTGCGGCGCCATGAGCGAAGGCTGGGGCGACTTTACGGCCATGCACATGGCCGTACGGCAAGGTGACAACCTGATGGGGACGTACGGTCTTGCCATCTACGCGGTCGCCGCCTTCAACCAACCTGGATACTTCGGCATCCGCCGCTATCCCTACTCCAACGACCCGACGAAGAACGCCCTTACCTTCAAGCACATCTCGCAAGGTCAGGTCCTTCCCGCGGGGGTCCCGGTGTCGGGCGGCGGCAACAACTCCGAGGTGCACAACGCCGGTGAAATCTGGACGAGCATGCTGTGGGAAGCTTACGGCTCCCTGCTCGCGAAGGCCACGGGCCCCAACCCGCCCTACGACTTCGATGCCGCCAGAAGGCGGATGGCAGACTACGTCGTGGCGGGCATGAAGATGGCGCCCGCCGACCCGACCTACACGGAGCAACGCGATGGCATCCTGGCCTCCGCCTACGCCGCCGACACGGCCGATCTGGACGCCATGGCCCTCGCGTTCGCCAAACGAGGCGCAGGGAGCTGCGCCGTCTCGCCCGACAAGTACAGCTCCACCTTCCAGGGCCTGGTCGAAGACTTCACGCTCAGCGCCAACCTCGGCCTGGACGCGACGAGTTTCGGCGACGAGGTCTTCTCGTGCGACAACGATGGCGTCCTGGACGCCGAAGAGACAGGCACCCTGACGGTCAACGTGCTCAACAACGGCACAGGCACGCTCACCGCTGCGCAGGTGTCCGTCTCGTCCTCCACACCAGGGATCTCCTTCCCTGGCGGAACTACGGCCTCCGTGGACGTTCCGCCGTTCTCTACGGTGCCCGTCAAGTTCGATGTCAACCTCAGCGCGACGGGGCAGCAAATGGCAACGATCGACGTCAAGGCGACGGCGTCGAGCGGCTGCACACCTTCCGCCAGCTTGACGGTCGCTCACCTCGTCGACATCGACGAAAAGGCCGATTCTTCCAGCAGCGACGACGTGGAGGCGCAAATCTCCCCCTGGACGCCCATGGGCGTCCTCGCATCGACAATCTGGAACCGCGTCGAGGCCGCGCCCGGCGCCCACGCCTGGCTCGGCACGGACTACGGGAGCCCCTCGGATACGCAGCTCGTGTCCCCGAGCCTCAACGTCGGAAACGGCGGCTCCTTCGTGGTGACGTTCAAGCACAGCTACGATTTCGAGCAGAGCCAGAACACCAACTGGGATGGTGGCGTGATCGAGATCTCGACGGACGGTGGCATGAACTGGGTCGACGTCGCGACCTACGTGGATCCGGGGTACGACGGCACCCTCGGTGACCCGCAGAATCAAGCGCAAAACGTGTTGAAGGGGCGTGAGGGCTACGCCGGCCAGAGCCCCAACTACCCGGCGTTCAGCAGCAAGACGCTCGACTTCGGCCAGGCCCTCGCCGGACAGACCGTTCAGCTTCGGTTCCGCATTGGCACCGATGACGCCGTCGGCGGCGCTGGCTGGCAGCTCGACGATCTGGACTTCCAGGGCATCACCAACACGCCCTTCCCTTCCATCATCGATGACGCTACCGCGTGCAGCCAAGGCACGGGTGGAGCTGGCGGGGCCGGTGGCGAAGGTGGCAGTGGCCAAGGTGGCAGTGGTGGCCAAGGTGGCAGTGGTGGCCAAGGTGCCAGTGGCGGCCAAGGTGGCAGTAGCACCACCACGACGGGCGCTGGTGCTTCGGGCCAAGGTGGCGCCGGCGGCGGCGCCGTGGAGTCGACCAGCACGGGCGAGCTACCGCCGTTCGTCATCAACGACGGCGGTTGCGGCTGCGAAGTGCCCGGCAACGCGGACGACGACGCTCCCACGCGCTGGGCCCTCGCGGCCGCGGCGCTCGGTCTCTTCTTCGCCCGCCGACGCCGCTCCTAACGCGCCGAGCCCGGTTTTCGCGGAAGGGCGTATGGGGAAAGATACCTTTTCCCCTTGACCGGCCAGAATCACCGTGATAGTGCCGCCCGCGCCGTAGGTTTGTGGCCGCGTGGGAGCGATGTGCGCTTCCCGGCCCCGGGTGACCCCTCCTCTCGCCGACAACACGACGGGGGGCGGCTGCGGCAAAGCCCGCGTCCTCGCTCGGAAGCGGGGGCGCGAAGGAAGACCATCATGACGTTCACCGATGCAGCGGCCGAGGTCCTGCGCCTCGTGGGCAAACCGCTCCACTACAAAGAGATTACGGACATCGCGATCGAGAAAAATCTGCTCTCCCACGTGGGAAAGAGCCCCGAAGTAACCATGGGCGCGCGCCTCGCGGCGCTGCTCAAGAAAGAGACCGACGACACGACGCTCGTGCTCGTCAAACCGGGCGTCTTCGCGCTGCGCGAATGGGACGATCGCACGATCAAGGCCGGGCTCGAGGGGGGCAAACGAGGCCGCCAACGCGCGTCGGCGCCGCCGCCGCCAGCGGCCGCCGCGGCGCCCGAGTCCGCGCTCGACGCGGCGGATGACGAGGAAAACCTCGATACGCCGTTCGAGAA
>CAYLJT010000635.1:0-5278 GCA_964383995.1 uncultured Polyangiaceae bacterium | reverse complement strand
CCGACGCCACCCTAGGGAGCGCGACGCCACGCCATGGCAGGCCGGCCCCTTCGCCTCGTGAAGCCCGAGGCCCAGCCGGTCTGCCGTCTTACCCACCCGCTCGACTTCGGGTCGCGGGCCTTGGTCTCGGCGGCTGTCCGCACGTTTCGCTTGCTTTTCCCGCGCTCCTGGGTGACACGCGCCGCCTCGTGATTCGCCTCGACTCGGTCTCCAAACAGCACGGCAAACAGATCCTCTTCCTGGAAGCGTCGATGGGCGTGTTCCGCGGCGAAAAGGTGGGGCTCGTGGGCCCCAACGGGGCGGGAAAGTCCACCATCTTCCGCCTGATCGTGAAGGAGGAGCAGCCCGATGCTGGGCAGGTCGCCATCGATCGCGGCGTCAAGATCGGCTACTTCAGCCAAGATGTCGGGGAGATGAGCGGCCGCACGGTGCTCGAAGAGACCATGGCCGGAGCCGGTGAGGTGTCCACGGTCGCGGCCGAGCTCCACACCCTGGAACATGCCATGGCCGACCCGGACAAGGCCGACGAGCTGGAGCAGATCATCGAGCGTTTTGGGGAGGTTCAGGCCCGCTTCGACGAGCTCGGGGGCTACGCCCTGGAGGCCCGCGCCAGGGAGATTTTGGCAGGGCTCGGCTTCCATACCGAGGTCGTCGAGGACGACGTTGGCAAGCTCTCGGGCGGATGGAAGATGCGCGTCGCCCTCGCCCGCATCCTGCTCATGAAGCCCGACGCCCTGCTGCTCGACGAGCCAACGAACCACCTGGATCTGGAGTCGATCCTGTGGCTCGAACGCTTCCTGCGCGACTTCGAGGGGGCGCTGATCATGACCTCCCACGACCGCGAGCTGTTAAACCGCCTGGTCAGCAAGATCGTGGAGATCGACGGGGGCGAGCTGACCACCTACACAGGCAACTACGATTTCTACGAGCGGCAGAGGGACATCGCCGCGGCGCAAAAAGAAGCGCAATTCGAGCGACAACAGGCCATGTTGGCCAAGGAAGAGGCGTTCATCGAGCGCTTCAAGGCCCGGGCGAGCCACGCCGCGCAGGTGCAGTCGCGCGTCAAGAAGCTCGAAAAAATCGAGCGGGTGGAGCCCCCGCGGAGGCGCCGCGTGGTGGTGTTCGACTTCCCGAAACCGCCCCGCTCCGGCGACGACGTCGTGAAGCTCACCGAGGTCTCCAAGCGCTATGGCTCGCGTTCGGTGTACGAGGGCTTCGACCTCCTGATCCGTCGCGGGGAGCGGCTTTGTGTGCTCGGCGTGAACGGCGCGGGAAAGTCCACGCTGCTCAAGCTGATCGCGGGCGCCACCACGCCGGACGAGGGGCGCGTGGACGTGGGCGCCAGTGTCAAGATGGGCTATTTTGCCCAACACGCGATGGAGCTCTTGGTCGCCAACGAGAGCGTCCTCGAGACGCTGACCAACGCCTTCCCGCGGGCAAGCCTCGGCTCACTGCGCACCTTGCTGGGTGCCTTTGGCTTTTCCGGCGACGACGTGGAGAAGCCCTGCCGCGTGCTGTCCGGGGGAGAAAAGGCCCGCGTGGTGCTTGCCAAGATGCTGTTCGATCCGCCAAACTTCCTCGTGCTCGACGAACCGACCAACCACCTCGATCTCGGCACCAAGGAGATGCTCGTCTCCGCGTTGCGCGAGTTTGATGGTACGATGTTGTTCGTGTCCCACGACAGGACGTTTTTGGCCGCCCTCTCCAACCGCGTGCTCGAGCTCACGCCAGAGGGTCCCCACGTGTACGGCGGCGGCTACCGCGAGTACGTCGAGCAGTCCGGGCACGAAGCCCCTGGCATCACCTGACCTTCCTGGAACCCACCATGAACCAGCGCCCCTTCCTTCTTGCCTTGGCCCTCTCCTCGTCGATGTTCGCCCTCGCCTGCGGAGGCACCGCGGTGGTCGAGGAAGGGGGCCTCGGCGGTGGTCAAAGCACGTCGAGCACCAGCGCATCAACGACTTCGTCCAGCTCCGCGGCGTCCGGACCGTCGACCAGCGTCACCACCGGGGGCAGCGCTTGTTCTTCCCACGACCAATGTGGCCCCGGCAGCGTCTGCATCTTCTCGACAGGTCAATGCGCCCCCGCCTGTGGCGACTTCTGCGCGTCGTGCGGCCCCGGCTCCGCCTGTAACTTCTGCGCCACGTCGAGCTGTCCAGGTTGCGCCGACTGCGTGTCGGCGTGCATGCCCAAGCAGCCAGGTCAATGCGACGACGACGACCCTTGCCCGGCCAACCAGGTGTGCATCTGGTCAGGTGGCT
This sequence comes from uncultured Polyangiaceae bacterium, assembly GCA_964383995.1. GTDB lineage: Bacteria > Myxococcota_A > Polyangia > Polyangiales > Polyangiaceae > CAYLJT01. The sequence goes on along the minus strand of CAYLJT010000635.1, from coordinate 3,017 downwards.
ATTGCGCCGACGCCTGCGGCCCCAACGGTGAGTGCCCCGATTTCTTCTTCTGCGATAGCTGCGCCACGTCGTCGTGCTGCGGCTGCGAAAACTGCGCGCCGGCCTGCGTCGGTGGGGAGTAAGATCACGTCAACCGCGCCGACCGGAAGGTGGACCTTACCATGACGCGACGCAGCAAGAAGATCGAGAAAACGTGGCTCAAGCTCGCCAGCCTTGCCGCCTTGGGGCTCGGCATGGCGGGCAGCGGCTGTGGGGGGAGCGACGCCGACGCCGCGGGAGGTGCCGGCGGCAGCGACGACGTGCAACCCCACTACGACTACCCTCTCGACGACGTCTTGCGTGTCACCGACCTTCAGGTCAAGGGCACCCACAACAGCTACCACATCGAGAAAGACGGCAACACGCTGAGCGATTGGCACTACACCCACGTGCCCCTCGACCAGCAGCTGAACGATCAGGGCGTGCGCGCGGTCGAGCTCGACACCCACTACGACGAGGTGGAAGACGTCTTCCATGTCTACCACCTCCCTGCCCTCGACGAGCTGAGCACCTGCGACCTGTTGACCGACTGCCTGCGCGCCCTGAAAAATTGGTCCGACGCCCACCGTGCGCATCACCTGCTGTTCATCCAGATCGAGCCGAAAAGCGGCTTTCCTACGCAAGATCCGGAGCCCTACTTCAAGAGCTTCGAGGCCGCCATCCAGTCGGTCTGGCCCAAGCACCGCATCTTGACGCCCGACCAAGTGCGCGGCGACGCCGCGAGCCTGCCCGAGGCGGTCGCCAGCAAAGGTTTCCCGACGCTGGGAGAAACCCGGGGAAACGTGCTGTTTTTCTTCGACGATCACGCCGATGTCCGAGACGCCTACACACGCGGCGGCAGCTCCCTGGAAGGGCGCCTTGCCTTTGTGGACAGCTCTCCCGCCGACGCGTACGGCGCGGTGGCCGTGCTGAACGACCCGGTGGGCGAAGCGAGCGCGATAGCCGACGCGCTAGCGGCGGGCTTTCTGGTGCGCACGAGGGCCGACGACGCTGCGGCCGGCGGCGACCCCACGCGCGCCGAACAAGCCCTGGCGTCGGGCGCGCAAATCGTGACGACCGACTTCCCTGCCCCGACGGCGGACACACCTTACTCCGTACAGATTCCGGGGGGCACGCCGTCCCGCTGCAACCCGGTCGTAGCCCCCGCCGCGTGCACGTCGGAGGCGGTGGAAGACCCGGTGTTTGTGGGGCCGTAGGGGCGGTGGCCTGAACGGCGACTTCCAAGACGCCACGACCGACCGGAGGAGCTCCTGCCAGACGCGACCGGGAAGGGGCGAACCAGGTAGCCCCACGATCCCCCTCAGCAAAGCGTGCAGACCCCCCAACCACCCTCCCCACCGACCGAGGTGGGGAGGGCAGGGTGGGGTGCACGCAGCGTGCGCCAACCATTCACACTTCGCCGAAGGGACCCCGCCCACGCCGCGCGGAGGGCTTTGCCCGAGCACGGCGTTTGGGCGGGGATGCCCGCGCGTAGCGCGGGCTGGGGTGGGCAGCGTTCTCTGCTTTTCTGGCATGACGGCTCGCGCTGCTGAGCGCCTCGCGTGCCCCGTGGGGTGTCCAAAACGGGTGTCCATGAAATGGCCAAAAATAAATGGACACCGCGAGACCTCGATTTTTTGGCCGAAAAACGGGGTCACGCCGCTGGTCCGCATCATGCCAAGGGGCCCCGCGCGGCCGGACCTTCCCATGAAGATGCGCCGCTCGCTCCACCTTGCCCAGAGGATCTACCATGCGTAACCGTTTCGACCAATTCGCCAAACGTCTTGCCCTGGAGGTCATGAAGCCTCTGGGGCGCACCCACGTGCACCACGAGATCGCCGCCGATGCCCAACACGCCGATGTCGTTCATGAGCCGGATCCGACGCGCCGAACGGAGCGCCGCAGGCTCGGTGTATTGGGCAGGTTGATCGCGCGACCTTGCCTGATGGAGCTCTTCGGCCACACGCCCACCGAGGACGAGGCCCACGCTTGCGTAGGCAAGTTCATGGTGCACCTGAGGAGGCACCGGCGCGCTCGCCGCAAAGACCACCTCGTGCGAAACAGGCGGTCGCCAAGGCCATTGATGTGGGTCATCTCTTCCGGGCGGCCCACGCGGCTCTTGCACGATCTGGTGCGTCGCCCCGGCTGGCCGGAGGGGTTCTATTTTCTGAATGCCTTTCTGCGCGTCGCCATCGTCGTGGCAAGGGAGCTGCCGCGCGACCGGCAGACCTTGCTGCTGCGGTTGTTGGCAGCCGGACCGCTGTTACCTAGCGCCGTGGAAGACCTTGCGGCGCTACCGAGCGATGCGTACGAGCGCACCGCCGCTTCGCAGATTCTGCTAGAGTTGCGGAGCGCCCTCGAAAAGAAACCCCATCGCAGCACAGAAGAGCAGGAGATTTTCGTGAGCACACAAAACTTGGTTGAAAAACTGTTGAACGAAGGCAAGCAGCTCGGCCGCAAAGAAGGCCGCCGAGCGGGGCGCAAAGAAGGGCTCGTCGAGGGACGGCAAGAGGGGCTCGTCGAGGGACGGCAAGAGGGGCTCGTCGAGGGACGGCAAGAGGGGCTCCGGCGGGGTCAAGCCGAGGGGCGGAGGGCGGCCCTGCGGCGCGTGTTGGAGGGTCGGGGGTTGACGATCGAGCCGGACGACGAGCGGCGCATCAAGGCGTGTACGCGGATCGAGACGTTGGACCGTTGGCTGGTTCGGGCAATCAACGCCAGCTCCGCCGCGGAGGCCCTGCGCGACGAGCGGTAAACGAGGCTCGATGGCGAGCTTACCAGGGCATGTCCACCCTGCCTTCTTGGTGAGGTGGCGCCTCCAGGTCACGACGTCAATGTCTCGGACATTCCGCACCGCCGCGGTCTTGCGGTCCGGCAATATCCAGATCGTACCGACGCTCGCGCGCCCAAGGGCTCAGCGCGGTGTTGTGTTTTTCAGGATATGGAGGGTCCCAGGGGTTCGCGTCAATACACCCACAGAAGCGCGCCGGACGACGCGCCCA
>CAYLJT010000634.1:0-5283 GCA_964383995.1 uncultured Polyangiaceae bacterium | reverse complement strand
GAGCGCGCCTCCGCGCTGCGCACGATGGCGCTGCTTTCGCTGGGCGGTGTGCTCGCCCTCGCCATTTACGGAGCCACCACCGACATGGGCAAAGGGGCGCTCGGTGTGGCCCTCTGGGACGCAAAAGAGCGCGCTCGTTTCGAGGCGGTCGCCACCATCGCTTACATCGTCCTCGTTGTTACGACGACCCTGCCCCTCGTGTTCGGAGAGCTCGCCATCGCGCCGATGCGCAACGCGCCGCTGATCGAGGGCAGGCGCGTGCGCGCGGCCACGGTGGCGGGCATTTCGATCGCCTTCGCCGCGGTCTACGCGGGCCTCTTCGTGTACACGGCCGGAGAGCTCCAGATCAAAGCGGACTACTCGTTTTATCGCACCGCGAAGGCCTCGGAGTCCTCCAAGAACATCGCCGCGAGCGCCACAGAGCCCATCCAGATCAGCGCGTTTTTCCCCGAGCTCAACGATGTCGGCGTGGAGGTGCGCGGTTACCTCGACGAGCTCGCGAAGGCCTCGCCGAACGTGCAAGTCAGCTACTACGACAGGCTGCTCGTACCCGGCGTGGCGAAGGACATGAAGGTCACGCAGGACGGCGTCATCGTCGTCAAGCGCGGAGACGGCGATCAAAAAATCATCATCGGCACGGACATGAAGACCGCGGCCGCGAAGCTCAAGACCATCGACGCCGACATGCAAAAGGCCCTGCTCAAGAGCCTGCGCCCGGCGCGAAACGCTTACCTTACGGTGGGCCACGGCGAGCTCAACGACGCGAGGAACGACGAGGATCGCGAGGGTCGCTCCGCGAAGAACCTGAAGCGCTTCATCGAGATGCAAAACTACACGGTGAAGGATCTGGGCATCGCACAGGGGCTCGCCAACGACGTGCCTTCGGACGCCACACTGGTGGTCGTCGCGGGACCCACCGAGGCGTTTTTGCCCGAAGAAATAAGCTCCATTCGGCGCTACGCCGAGCGCGGTGGGCGGCTCCTTCTGCTGCTCGATCCGGACGCCAAGATCGACCTTGGCCCCCTCGCCGCGACCGTCGACTTGACCGTTTCGGAGGGCTCCCTCGCGTCCGACAAGAACTTCATTCCCCGTCGACGAAACCCCTCCGATCGCGCCAACATCGTGAGCAATCGCTTCTCGTCGCACGCCTCGGTGTCGACGTTGAGCCGCGAAGGAGGGCGGGCTGCGGTCGTGCTGTTCGGCGCCGCATCCCTCGACAAAGGGCCCGGAACGACGGCTCGCGTCGATTTCATCTTGAAGAGCCTCACGGAAGTTTGGAACGACGGCGACGGCAACTTCGAGCTGGGGCCGAACGAGAAGCGATCAACCTACAACCTGGCCGCCGCGGTGACGAAGCCGATGGGCCCCGCGCCCGAGCCGAAGAAGGACGAAAAGGCGCCGGCCGAAGGCGAAAACGAGATGCGCGCGGTGGTCTTCGCAGACGCCGATTTGTTCGCGGACTTCGTCCTCGTGCAGGCCCAAACCAACGTGATTTTGCTGCTCGACGCCGTGCGCTGGCTGGGTGGCGAGGAGAGCTTCGCGGGGGCCGTCGAGTCCACCGAGGACGTTCGCATCGAGCACACCACGCAGGGCGACAAAATCGGCTTTTATTCGACGATTTTCGGCATGCCCGCGGCCCTCTTGGGGGTCGGTTTTTGGATGTCGCGCAAGCGCGCGCCGAAACGCGCCAAGCCCCCGAGCAAGGGGGACGGTCCACCCCAGGGCACGAAAGAAAAGACCGAAAAAACGTCGGAGAAATCCGATGTGGATGAAGACGAAGACGCAAGGAGCGCGGCATGAGGTCGGGACAAAGCCTCTTGATTCACGGCGCGTTGTTGGGCCTCTCCGTGCTCTCCGCCGGCTACGTGTGGACGCGCGAAGAGGACCCGAAAGCGTTGGTCCAAGCCGAAGTAACCGTGTGGTCGGGCAAGCCGGCCGACGTCACCCAGCTCCGCTACGAGGGCAAAACCAAGAAGGTCGAGCTGGTCCCGAAGACCGACGCTCGGGGCCGCTATTTCGTGGGGACGATTGACAAAGAGACGCCTCCGCCGCGGCCTTCCGGGGACGCCGGGGCACCCGAACCGGCGCCCGCCCCGACCCGCACCACCACTTCGTTCGTGTCGATCGACGCTGCCGAAAAGCTCCTGGCCGACTACGCACCGCTGAAGGCGCTGCGCGGCGTGGGACACATCGGGGCCGATCGCGAAGCCGAATTTGGCTTCGACAAGCCCGAGGGCACGATCGTGGTCACGCTCGCAGGAGCCGAAAAGAAGCTCACGATCGGCGGCACGACGCCCGGCGGCGCGGACCGCTACGTGCGCGACGAAGCCAGCGGCGAGGTGTTCGTGCTGCGGGGCGAAACGGTGAAGGGGCTCGACTCCGCCGATTCGCGGCTGATCACGCGGGACCTCCACGGTTGGAAGGACAACGAGCTGCAATCGGCGCGCGTCGTTGTGGGTGACAAAAGCCGCGAAGTGCTCCGCGCGGACGCCGATGGAAAGCGCATTTGGGCCGATCCCGCGACACCGACGCAAAACGACGAGACCATCGCGAACTGGATCACCAAGATCGATCGCCTGAGGCCCAACGAGTACATCACCGCGCCCCCCGCGGATGCGACCCCCGTCGTGCGTATCGAGTACAAGGGCGGACGCGGAGAGCTCGGCTTTCTCGACATCGTGAAGACGCCGCCCGGGGCCGATGGGAAGTCGGAGTACTACGTAATTTCCGAGTACACACGGCTGCCTGCGAAGGTCCCGGCGTCGCTCGCCGAGCAGGTCGAACAGGACCTGGCATCGGTGGTACGATGACGCACCTGTGAGCCGAATCCTTCGACCCCTTCGCTGGCCCCTGCTGATCGCAGCGTTGGTAGCCCTGGCGCCGCCCAGCGCGGTGTTCGCGGCGGACAAAGATGCGTCCTCCGACGCAGCGCGCGCCGAGGCCTTGTTTCAGAAGGGCCGCGAGGCCTCCGCCGCCGGGCGCGCCGAAGAGGCCCTCGCGGCCTACCGCGACGCCTTCGCCATCGATCCGCGCTACGACATCGCGGGCAACCTGGGTCGCACCGAGCTTTCGCTCGAGAAGTACCGCGACGCCGCCGAGCACCTCGACTTCAGCCTCCAGCACCTGCCCGCGAGCGCCAGCCCCGACCAACGGGCCCGCGTGCTCGAGCTGGTCCAAGACGCACGCTCCCACGTCGGAGCCCTGCGCATCGCGGTCGATGTGGCTGGGGCAGACGTGCTCGTCGACGGGAAACCGGTCGGCAAGGCGCCCATCGAACGGCAGGTCTTCGTCGACGTGGGCAACCGGGTGGTGCGCGCGCGAACGCCCTCGGGCGAAACGAAGGAGGTCGTCGCGGTGGGCGTCGCTGGCGTCGTCACCGAAGTGCACGTGGTCTTCGCGGCCCCGCCGGTTACCGCACCCACCACGACGCCGACGGCTTCCGCGTCGGTACCGCCGCCTCCCCCTCAAAGCCCCGAAGCCTCCTCTGGAAACGGGCTTTTTGTAGGCATTCTTGCGGGAGGAGCGGCTCTCGGCGTGGGTCTTGGGGTGGCGTTTGCCGTGCTCTCCAACAGCGCCGCCTCGGACGCCGACGACCTGGCCCAGCCCGGGGGGCGCTCGGCGTGCCTCGATCCTCGGCTCGCGGGGCCGTGTGGTGAGCTCTCGTCCGCCTTGGAAGACCGCGATACCTACGGCAACGCGGCCCTCGTGAGCTTCGGCGTCGCTGCGGCCCTGGCTGCGGGTGCCGTAGGCGTCATCGTGCTTTCGCCGTCCTCCGACGCCAAAACGGGGCGCGTCACGCTGAGCCCCGTCGTGGGTCAGCAAAACGGCGTGGCCCTCGGAGGGACGTTTTGATGCGACGCTTTTCGACGGCGCTGGGCGTCCTCGCGCTCGGCGCGGTCGCCTCCGGATCGGGGTGCTTCGACGCGGCAAGCGACTGCGAGCGGACGCAAACCTGCCCTTCCGACGGGGCGACGGGTACGGGTGGGGCTTCCTCGACCACCACCTCCACCAGCAGTACAACCACGACGGGCGGCGGCGGAGGTCAGGGCGGCTCGGGCGGCGAGGGCGGAGGGCCGGTCGTCTCCTGCGTGCCCTCCGAGTCCACGGGCCCGGTAGCGGGCAGCTGCGGCGTGTTCGTCTCCACCTCGGGAAGCGACGTCAATCCGGGCACGCCGAACGCGCCCTTCGCGACGCTCCTCACGGCCATCGCCGCCGCCGGCGATCAAGGTACCGTCTATCTTTGCAAGGGGTCTTACGTCGAGACCGTTCAGTTTCCCTCCGGAATCACCGTCTACGGCGACCTCGACTGCGAAAACAACTGGGCCTACGACCCCGCCGCGTTGACCCAGATAGCCCCCGCGGCCGACCTCATCCCGGTGCGATTTTTGTCCGGAACGGGCACAACGACGCTGGTCGATCTCGACGTGGTCGCCGCTGATGCCGCAACGCCCGGAGGCTCGTCGGTGGCGGCGGTAGCGGAGGCCACAGAGGTCGTCCTCACGCGGGTGAGCCTGCAAGCGGGCGCGGGAGCGGCGGGCATGCCGGGTGACGCACCACCGCCTCCGCCCGGACCGAACGATCCGGACGATCCCTCGATTATCGGCGTCAAGGGCGGCGCTGCGTGCACGGGCAGCCCATCGGCGCCCACTCCCGGCTCGGCGTCTGCGGGCTCCGTTTGCGGCGCCGCAGGGGGCAAGGGGGGCGACAGCGGCTACATCGACATGGTAGGCTTACCCACCAATGGATCCTCAGGGAGCGCGGGCGCTCCGCTGGGAAACGCCAACGGTGGCGCCGGCGAAGGCGTCGCGGGCTGGTCGTGCAACGCGGGCGCAATCGGGATGGGCGGCACGGGCGTGCCCGGCGCGGCCGGATCCGACGGTGGAGGCGCCCCAGGGAGCTCGCTAGGCACCATCGACGCAAACGGCTGGACCGGTGTCCCTGGGCAAGACGGCGCGCCCGGAGCGCCCGGACAAGGCGGCGGCGGAGGGGGCGGCGCGAAGGGCAAAACGGGCCCCAATTGCGCGGGCGCCAGCGGTGGCTCGGGCGGCGCCGGCGGCTGCGCGGGCGCCGGCGGCCATGCCGGCCTCCCCGGCGGCGCATCCATCGCGCTGATCAGCCTGGGAGCGACGCTCACGTTCGACGAAACCACGCTGATCACGGGCGAAGGTGGCCAGGGCGGCGATGGCGCCGACGATCAGGCGGGCGGCGTCGGCGGCAACGGCGGCAACGGCGGCATCGGCGGCGGCGGCTCCTCCAACGCGTGCGCGGGTGGTAAGGGAGGCC
>CAYLJT010000633.1:0-5297 GCA_964383995.1 uncultured Polyangiaceae bacterium | reverse complement strand
AACGAGGACGTCAACACCAGGAAGGGCGTCGAGCGCATCATCCGCGCGGCCTTCGAATATGCGAAAAATCACGGCAAAAAACGCGTGTTGATGGCCGACAAGTCGAACGCTATGCGCCACGCACACGAGCTTTGGCTGCGTGTGTTTCGCGAGGTTGGCCCCGAGTACCCCGGCATCACGAGCAGCCACGCCTACGTCGATGCGCTGTGTTTGTACCTGATCCAAGACCCTTCGCAGTTCGAGGTGATCGTCACGAACAACCTCTTCGGCGATATCGTGACCGACCTCGGCGCGGCCCTGCAGGGGGGCCTCGGCATGGCCGCGAGCGCGAATATCCATGCCTCGGAGCCGGAGCGCGTGGCGCTGTTCGAGCCCGTCCACGGCTCCGCGCCGCCCCTCGCGGGCAAAGACATCGCGAACCCCTTCGCTTCGCTGCTCACGGTCGGCATGTTGCTCGCCCACATCGGCTACCCGGACGAAGAGACGCGCATCGAAAAATGGGTCTCGGCCGCGGTCGAAGAGGGGGCGTGCACGGTGGACGTGGGCGGGACCCTGGGCACCAAGGCCGCCGCCGCCTGGGTGCGCGAGCGCATCGCTAAAGAGCTTTAGGCCCCGATCGCCCCGCTTTCCCATCGCGTTCGCCGCAAATTGGGGGGGTCCAGAGGTGTTGTGTTACGGCACCGTTGATGGGCCTTGGTACAAGCGCCAGCGAGCGCAAAATCGAGAGTTTAGTCGACGGCGCGGGGCCCCGCCCCACGTCGAGCGGTCGCTTCGGTGGCGCGCGCGCCGACTTCGTCGCAAGCCTCGGGCGTCGGGCCGTGGAGCTGCAGTCGGCGCTGGCGGTTTGGCAGGGCGACCCCAAGAGCGTGCGCGCGCGCGACGACGTGATGCGTCGCGTCCACGCCCTCGTGGCGGGCTCGCGCCTGTTGCGCTTCGCCGAGCTCGCCGAGCGCCTCAGCGGGGCCCACGCGCTCTTGCAGAGCATCACCGCGCGCGGCGAGCTGACCGGCGAAGAGCTTGCCAACCTCAAGCAGACCTTCGCGGAAATCCCCGCCCTGGCGTGGGCCAACGAGCCGCTCGCGGCGCGGCCCTCGGAGTCCGTCGCCAAGGTCATCGACAACCCCACGACGGCCGAGGTGACCCCGCCCGCGCCCATCGTTTCAGCTCAAAAGAATATCGTCCCGGCCCCCATGGTCTGCCCGAGCACCGTGCTCGTGGTCGGGCCCGCGGTGATCGCCGACGCCCTCGGTGACGAGGCCACGGGCGAGGAGCGCTTCGATGTGGAGCGCACCGAAGACACCACGGTTGCCCTGGATTTGGCCCGCGCCTTCGCCCCCGACGTGGTGATCGTCGACGACGATTTGCCGGGTGTGCGCGAGCTCGTGGCCGCGCTGCTCGACGATCCGATGACCGAGCCGGTGCCGATCGTGGTGCTCGGCCGCTGGGCCCGCGCCGACGAGGCCGGACCGTACGTCGCGCTCGGCATCGCCCGGGCCCTGTGCAAGCCCGTGTCGCCCTCCACGTTGGCCCGCGCCTGCGCCGAGGTGACGGCGACCTACGTGCGCGGCGATGTGGCGCGCGAGCCCCTCGGTGAGCTGACAGTCGATCAGCTCGGCGCGCGCCTCGCGGAGGAGCTTCGCCGCGGTTTGTGCGACGCCACGACCACCAAGGCGCGGGCCGTGCCCGTGACCTTCGGCGACGGCAGCGACGTGCTCGCGCCGCTTTGGACCGCGGTCGCGCGCATTCGCGACGTGGTCACCATCCACTCGGAGGGCAGCGTGCGCTTTACGCCCACGGGCCCCGAGGGGGCACTGCCCCAAGGCACTTGGCAGGCGGAGGGTGCGCAGCAACGCGCGACGACCGGGGCCCGGCTTGGGGCCACCACGTCCCTCGCCAAGGCCTCCGTGTTGGTGGCCGACGATGACCCCGCGGTGACCTGGTTCTTGGCAGGCGTGCTCAAGGCGGAAGGGGCCGTGGTGCACGAGGCGCGCGACGGCTCGCGGGCGCTCGACTTGGCCTTGCGCATGCGCCCCGATCTCGTCGTGAGCGACGTGCTGATGCCCGAGCTCGATGGCTTTGGCTTGTGTCGCGCGCTCAAGAGCGACGTGCTCATGCGCGACGTGCCGGTGGTGCTTTTGTCGTGGAAAGACGACCTTTTGCAGCGCGCGCGCGAGCTTGGCGCGGGGGCCGATGGCTACCTGCGCAAAGAGTCGAGCGGTGCCGCGGTGGTGCAGCGCGTGCGCGAACTGCTCCATCCGCGCGCGCGCATCACGGCGCGGCTCGCCGCGGGCGGTGAGGTTCGCGGGCGTCTGGACGGCCTCACCACGTTCACGCTGCTGCGCCTCGCGGGCCTCACGAGGCCTTCGTGCACCGTGTCTGTCCGAGACGCGGCCTTCCTGTACGAGATCGAAATTCGCGACGGCCAGCCCGCGCGTGCCACGCGCACCGCGCCCGATGGCAGCTTCGAACGAGGCAGCGCGGTGCTCGCCTCCTTGCTGGCCGTAGGCGCGGGGAAATTCGTGGTCTCTCCCGCGTTGGATGGAGCGCTCGACAAATTGCACGTGCGCGCCGAGCTGTTCGGCACCCTCGCCGAGCTGACCGAGCCCTACGTCACGCGCGTGCGCGCCGCCCAGCGCCTGTGCTCCGGCACGGCTTTGCTGCGCGTCGATCGCGTCGCCCTCGATCTTGCGCGCATCGCGCCCTACGTCGACGCGACGCCCGATCCGCTGCGCTCGCTCGTGCGCGCGATGGCCGCCGGCGCCTCGCCGCGCGAAATGATCGTGTCCGGGCAAATCGCGGCGCGCGTCATCGAAGACGGCCTCGCCGACATGGCCCTGCGCGACGCGGTCAGCGCCGTGCTCGATCGCGATGGCAACGACTTGCTGCCCGACGCGGTGGTCGCCGAATGCGAGCTTTTGCGCGGCAAATCCAACACCAGCGCGCCGATCCCGGAGCCCGAGCTCGTGCTGCCACCCCCCATGCTCACCCCGCTCCCCGAAGGTGTTCGTCTCGACGACGATCGCAGCAACAGCCCCGGACCCGCGATGATCGCGGCGGTCACCGAAGGCTCGAAGCGCGTCGCTTCGCCGCCCCCGCCCCGCGTGATCGTCGCGCCGCCGAGCGCGCCCGCCGCGCCCAGCGCGCAGATGCCCTCGGCCCCCGCGCCCGTCGCGCCCGCGGCCCCCGCGCCGCGCCAAGTGCCCGAGTCGTTGGGCTCGCTCAAGCCACCGCCGGTGATGGTCGCGCCCGAACCGCCGCCGCCCCCGCGCGCGCCCGAACCGCCCCCGCCGCCGCGCGCGGCTCCGGCGCCCATCGAAGAGACTCCCGCGCGCGCCGCCGCGCCCCGCCCCTCGGCCTACTCGCCCCACGCGCACCACGCGCCGCTGCCGCCGATCCCGACGCGCGATCCGAAGGTCGCGTTGTGGGTGCTCCTGGCGGTGCTCGGTGTGGCCTTCGCCGTCGGCGCGCGCTGGCTGCGCGAACGACCCATCCCCGAGCCCGTGACGCCGCCGCCCGCGGCCGCGGTGGCCCCCGAAGCACCGGCCCCCGCGCTGCCGCCGGCGCCCGCCCCGGAAAAGGTTGCACCTCCAACGATTGATCCGAGCGCCGAAGACCTGGCCCTGCGCCCCGACGACAAAGTGGCCGCCGATCAAGGCATGATCGAGGTCGTGGCCGGGACCGGGAACAACATCTACGTCGACGGTCGCCTGATCGGGAAGGGCCCCGTCGTGAAGCTCCCGGTGAGCGCGCGGACGGAGCCTTACCAGGTGCGCGTCGAGCTGCGGGGCGAAGATCAAATTCGCTTCGTGACCGTGAAACAAGGTCGCCTGACGCGTCTGCGCGTGGCGCCGCCGTGGTCGCGTTAGGTCGGAGCGCCACCTGCGCGCTGATCGCCCTTTGTCTCGGACTTTGTGTCGTTGGCTGCAAGGGCTGCGACGACGAGAGCAGCTCTCCCCAACCCAGCGATCCCAGCGCGAAAGCCGCGCCTAGCGAGCGGACCCTCGCGCGCCTCATCGATGACCTTCCTCGTTGCGACGTCGACCACCGCGGCCCCTTCGTCGACTTGGGCGCCCCCTCGATGTACGGCCGCTTCGGGTTTCGCACCGATCCTCCGCGCGGCATCCAACTCTCCGAGCACGACAGCTCGACCTGGGCCGAGGTCTTCGATCGCACGCTCACCCTGTCGTTCTTCGTCGCGGAGCCACAGCCGGCCTTCGTCGGCGTGCGCGCGCTCGGCCGCGACGCGCGCCAAGCCTACGTCACGCTCGACGATACGCCGCTCGGCACCTTGAGCTTCGGCCGCGGCCTGGTTCGCACCGCCGAGACCCCCAGCACCACCTTGCCCCTCGACGCGGGCCTGCACACGGTGACGCTGCGATTTCTCGGTCCTTCGCGCAACGAGCACGTGCCCTTCGCCGAGCTCGACTGGGTTCGCCTCGGCTTCCCCGACGACGACACGACAACCTTTGGAGCTCCAACGATCGCCGACCTGGTCACGACGTCGGCGGTGGTCGGCGGAGAGCCGCGCAGGGCCATCGCGTTGCGCGCAAGCTCGGCGATTCGCTGTGGCATCGAGGTGCCCGAGCGGGCCGCGCTGCGCTTGAGCGTGGGCCTCGAAGGGGGCGACGAGGCCCGCGCCGAGGTGGGCCTGCGCATCGACGGGCAAGAGCGCGCGGTGCTCGCCGAGACCTTGGTCCACAGCCGCTCGGACGCCACGTGGACGGAGCTCGACATCGATCTCAGCCCCTACCAAGGCCAGCTCGTATCCCTCGAACTGGCGACGCCGCCCGGATTTCGCAGGGGCCGTGTGCTGTTTGCAGAGCCGCGCATCGTGGCGCCAGCCGTCGAGCCGCCGGTCACACCCAAGGCCCGCGCGGTGGTGCTGGTGGTGCTCAACGGCGTCGAGCCAGGCCTTTTGCCACCGTGGAAAAACCAGGCGGACTCGGCGCTGCCCACGCTCTCCAGCCTGGTCCTAGGCGCCACCGTCGTGGAGAGCCTGCGCGCGCCCACCAGCTTCGTTTCGAGCACCTTCGCTTCGATCCTCACCGGCCTTCCCCCCCGCGCGCACGCCCACACCGACCTCTCCACGGCGCTGCCCGAAGGCACCACCACCATCGCCACCGTAGCCCGCGACGCCGCCGTGCACACCGCCATGTTTACCGGCGTTCCAAGCACATTTCGCGCATTCGGCTTCGACGCGGGCTGGGAGCGATTCGGCGAAAATCCACCGCAATCGGGCTCGCCGGCCACCGCGCCGCTCGATGATGCGGCCGCTAGGATCGGCGAGGTCACGCGCG
>CAYLJT010000632.1:0-5320 GCA_964383995.1 uncultured Polyangiaceae bacterium | reverse complement strand
GAAGGCGGCGATCACAGGAGATCGGTCGTTCGGCAGCCCCTCGCGCAGGACCATGGCCTCCTTGCGACGCGGCTCCCGGGTCCCGGCGGTGAGCACGAAGCGGAAGCGATCCGGCGCGAAGGCCCACACGCGGACCTCTTCGCCCTGACGAAGCACCTTGCTCTCGAACAGCGCTGGTAGCCACGCTGGGCTTGGTTTTTGGCCCTCGGAGACGATCCACGTGGCGTCCGCGAGGGGCGGGAGCTGATCCATCGGACCCTTGCGCGTGACGAAGAAGTAGTCGTCCTCGGCGCCCTGTACGGCGGAGGCGAGGACCACCTGCGGGGGCGCGCCGCCGCGAGTCAGCTCGACGCCCTGGGTCGCGCCGAGGCTGTGCAGGACGCGGCCCATGGCGGCGCGCGTGCACGCTTCGCACGAGGCCTGGAGCAGTTGCTGGCGATTCGTTAGGCCGAGGGCGCTCCGCCCTTCGTTGGTGTCGTCGTCGTTTACGACCTCGACGCCGTCGCGAAGCAAGCTGGCCCCCGTTTGGCGCAGAAACCGAAGGCTCTCTAGCGGCGTCTCGCGCCAAGGGCCGAGGGTCAGCGAGCCCCTGCGATCGAGCGTAATCGTCGGCTCGTTGGGCTCGGGCGGGGCCAACACGCGCGCGCCTGCAGCGGCGCCGGTGACCGAATTGTTTTGACCTCCAATGAATCCGATCAGCGCCTCGGCGGGGAGGCTCCCGCGGCCCGTCGCGCCGGTCAGCGATCGCGGCGACGAGCGCCCGGGCTCCCATCCCAGGGCGAGCTGTCGCAGGTCGAAGGCGACCACCTGCACGCCCTCGACGGAGGCGGCCACGATGGGCGGCGGTGCCCCCTCCAACAAGGGCAAGACCAAGGCGTTCCATGGGATCTCGGGGGTCCGTGATGGCGGCCAATCGGGGGTGTCGCGGCTCACGGCGCCGAGGGTCGGCGCGGCGTCGGGGCGTGCGCCGCCGCCGCTCCGCGCGACAAAGATCCCATCGCCCAGGGGACCCGGCACGAGGGATGGCGGCTCGTCGCTTGCGAACGTCAGCGCCGCCGGCACGGCCTCCGCGCCGACCGCGATCACGAGCGCGCTGGAGCGAAGCTCGAAGCTCAAGCGTGCGGGGGGATTTTCGAAGCCGATGTCGACGAAGGGGCTGTCGGCGCAGCGCTCGAAGGGCAGGTCTTCGCCTGGAAAAAAAGCACAAATGGCCGTCAACAGCGGACCCTCCGCGCTGGCCAGGTCCACCGTTCGAACGCGCGTGAAGAGCCCCGCCGAGCTGGTCGCAAAGGCCGCACGCTGACCTCGAACCACGAGGTCCCGCTCGTCGCCCAAGGGCGTTTCGCTGAGCGCGTGCACGCCGTGCACGCCGATCGGTTGGCCCGAAGGCGTGACCCGCACGCGGGCGCGGTAGACATCGCGAAGGGCGCCCTCGCGGGCGCCGAGAAACACCACGCCGCGCCCCAAAAACGCGTCGGCGAGCGCGCCACCGCTGGCTTCCCAAACGAACGCATCGCTCGCGACCTCGCCGTCGATCGCAGAGCCCAACAACGTCGCCACGCCGTTCAGGCTTCGCTCCGGCGGTGACGGGCTCCACGCCGCGATGAGGCCTCCGAGGGCGCCCATCGCGAGGGCCAGGCGGACTTGCCCGAGGTCGCGAAACATGCGCTTTTGGCCGGGATTATCCAAGGTTTCTAGGACGCGGCGCAGCCCACGAGGCCGCGCGCGCGGCTCGGCTCGACGATCTCGCGCCCCCTGCGCAGGGCGAAGTCGGCAGCCTTGCCCACCTGATCCGCGATGCCGGCGACGTAGACGAAGGCGCCGCGATCGAGATCGATGGCCGGGCCGACCTCGACGTGACCGCCGAGGCGAATGGAGAGCTCGGTCATGCCCCACGCGTGGCTCGCCGTGGCCGCCGTGCTCCAGTGCGAGCGGGCCGGGGCGTGGGCGGCGAGGAAGCGCAGGGTGTCTTCGGAAGCGAAAATGGCCCCCGGAACGCCCATCACGAAGCGCAGGACCGGGTGACTGATCAGGCCCTCCCGCACGAGCTCGTTGGCCTCTCGTACATGCCCGGCCTCGTAGCATGCGAGCTCGACGGCGACGCCAGCGTCCTTCGCCGCGCTGACCGCGTCGCGCAGGGCCCCGCGGGACAAGCCGCGCGCGCTCTCACCCGCGTTGTAGACGCCCGCGTCGATGCTCAACAGATCTGGCTTGAGCGCCAAAAGCGGCGTCGCTTGTGAAGCGCCGACGGTGAGCCCCACGACGAGGTCGGTGCGTTTTCGCAGTTCGCCCACCACCTGGCCCATCAGGTCGAGCGCCGCCGATGGACGCGTCTTTGACGCGACGACGGTCAAGCGCACACCGCACGCGCCCGCGACGCGGCATTGCTCCGCTTCGGAGACCAACGCGTCGCGCGCGAGATCGAGGTTGTCCTCCGCAGAGCCCACGAGGCTTGCCACGATCATCAGCTCCACGTTGGCGGGCGTGACGATCACCGTGGGCGGCGGCGTGATGATCGGATGCGGCTCGGGCAACGACGCTATTTCGGCGGGCGGCGGCGGCATGGAGAGGGCGGGCAGCACCACCCGCGGCCGGCGCTGCCGTTCTTCGGGCACGCGCGCGTGGCCGATGGCGCGGCCCACGGCGACCGGCTCCGCCAATGCATCGGCGGCCGTTCGTTTGGCGTGCTCGCGCAGGCGTTCCACGATTTTTCGAGCCTCGAACGCGATGGTCCGCGTGGTGTTGCCAACCTCCGTGATGACGCCCGTGGCTTCCACGACGTCGCCGGCGAAGACAGGCGCGAGCAGCTCCACCCCGCTGTATCGAACGAGCCGGCCTTCATCCCCGTCGAGGCGCACGCAGAGCTCCCGGGCCACGTCGGCGAAGAGCGCGAGGAGTGACGCGTCGTCGCAAGGCTCATCGGCGTTCGAGCCACGCATTCGAGTTCGGTGAGTAACGGTAAGTCCAACAGCAAAGCTCACGGCAAAGCCCTCCATCCTGGGGGACGCGACGGTGGTCGCGGGCAGGGCGGTCGACATCGAGCGCCCGTCTTGACAATATCGCGACCGAAAGCCTCATGGTCACCTTCGTCGAAGCCCGCAATCTGCCGAAGCACGTCGGAATTATTATGGACGGCAACGGTCGCTGGGCCGAGCTCCGCGGAAAACCGCGAGAAATCGGCCACAAAGCTGGCAGCGATGCGGTGCGACGCGTGGTGCGGGCGGCGCGGCGCCTGGGCCTCGATGCCCTCACGCTGTACGCGTTCAGCGAACAAAATTGGGCCCGCCCCGAGGGTGAGGTCGACGCGCTCATGGGCCTGTTGCGGGAGTTCTTGGTCTCGGAGCGTGAAGAGATCGTCGACAACAACATTCGGCTCGTCGCCATCGGCAACCTCGAAAGGCTCCCCGAGCCCGTGCGCGAGGTCCTCGACCCGCTCCGCAACGCGTCCGCGCCGAACCACGCCATGACCCTCGCTTTGGCGCTCTCCTACGGCGGCCAAGAAGAAATCGCCACGGCCGCGCGCGAGCTGGCGCGGGAGGTCAAGGCCGGCACCCTCGACCCGGAGGCCATCGACGTCGCCGCGCTCAACGCCCGTCTGCCGAGCCTGTCCGTGGGCGCCCCCGACCTCATCTTGCGCACCGGGGGTGAGCAACGCATCTCGAACTTCCTGCTGTTTGGCGCGGCCTACGCCGAGCTTGCCTTCACCGACCGGCTCTGGCCGGACTTCGACGTCGAAGACCTGTTCATCGCGATCGCGAGCTACCAACGCCGGGAGAGGCGCTTTGGTCTCGCGGGCAAACAGCTCGCCGAGCAGGCCCGCACCGGCGTTTACGCGAGCTCCGCGCTGCGGCTATAAGCCCGCCTTCCCTCGCAACGGAGCCTCGTGCCGAAGTCCAACCTGCTGCAGCGCCTGCTCTCCGCCGTCGTAGCCGCGCCCATCATGCTGGGGCTGCTCTATTACGGCCCCCCGTGGGGTTGGCTGCTCCTCGTGATGGCCGCCGCCACCATCGGATCGCTCGAGCTGTTCGCGATGACCCACCCCAAGGATCGGGTGTCCGCGTACATCGGCACGGCCCTCGTCCTCGGCGTCATCGGCGTGCTCTGGCAGTTCACCAACGAGCCGAAGATCCTCTTGGTCCTGATCTTCGCGCTGCCGTTCATCGCGCTCGTGCTCACCATGATGCGCCTCGGGGACATCGACACGGCCGCGCAACGGGGGCTCGCGATGGCCTTCGGGCCGCTCTACGTCGGCGGCGGTTTGGCCACGTCTGCGTTGTTGTGCAGGGATGGTGGCGATGACGGACCGAGCTTCGTATTGCTCGCGATCATGCTCTCGTGGCTCTCCGACACGGGCGCGTATTTCGCGGGGCGCTTCTTGGGCAAGCACAAGCTCTTCCCCGCGGTGAGCCCCAAGAAAACCGTCGAGGGCGCCCTTGGAGGCCTCGCGGGCGCGGTCGCGGGGGCGCTGCTCGCGAGCTTCTTCTACCTCCGATCGTTACCCGTCCTCGACGGCGTGTTGCTCGCCCTCATCGGCGGGGGCCTGGGCCAAGTGGGCGATCTCGGTGAGAGCATGATCAAGCGCTCGTTCAACGTGAAGGACTCGGGGGGCATCGTGCCTGGGCACGGAGGCATCCTCGATCGGGTCGACGCTCTGATGGTCACCTCCATCGCGACCTACCTGTATGTCCTCTTTGTTCGGATGCCTTGACGCGTTGCGCTAACGCGGCGCCAACGTGGTGATCGCAAATTTCGCGCGAATTTGCCTTGAAAAGAATCCATCGCGAGATTGAACGCGCGATCGCGTGGGGCTAGATCGCGGCAAGGTGATGCAGGCCCGTTCACGCCTGCGCGGAGACAAGAGTCGACATGAACGACGAAAAAGAAGCGACGCACGCAGGCGATCAAGCCGGCCAAAAGGCCGACAAACACGAGTTCTTCAAGTCGATTCAGGCCTACCTCGAAGAGGCCGCGAGCATCGTCAATCTCCCCGACTACATCACGACGATCCTCAGCCAGCCGAAGAACGAGATCATCGTCAACTTCCCCGTGCGCATGGATGACGGGACGATCCGGCTCTTCAAGGGCTATCGCATCCAGCACAACAACTTGCTTGGGCCCTTCAAGGGCGGCATCCGCTACCACAAGGGCGTTTCGCTCGACGACATCAAGGCCCTCGCGGCCATGATGACCTGGAAGTGCGCGCTGATGAACCTGCCCCTCGGCGGTGGCAAGGGTGGCATCAAGTTCGATCCCAACGAGGTCTCGCGCGGCGAGCTGCAACGCATCACGCGGCGCTTCTTCCACGCGCTCGGCGCCAACA
>CAYLJT010000631.1:0-5323 GCA_964383995.1 uncultured Polyangiaceae bacterium | reverse complement strand
AGGCCGTGTAGGGGTGCGCCAGCATCTGCAGGCGAAGCTCGGTGCGCATCCAGCTGAGCACCGTGGGAGAAACCACAGCGCTGATCGGGCGCAACGCCTCGTTGATGGCGTTTTCAAGCTCGATTTCCGTGGGGTCGGTCGGATCCATAGGCCTCTAGGATGAAGATCAGGGTGACATCTCAAAAACGGACATTTTTTATCGGCTTGGGGGGCCCCATGGGTCCACGAGCTCGGTGGGAAACGGCGAAGGATCCCTCGCTGGCGAACCTGGCTTCTTGCTTGGCGCTGAAGTTGGAGACTTCGAGGGGGCCGGGGGCGAGACTGCAGGCTCCAGGGCAGACGGGGGCGGTGCCAGCTCGGGGGCCGCGCGCTCGCCGGGCGCCGCCGAGGCCGCCGCCGTCGCCGGTGAAACGCTCGCCACGGGAACCATAACGGGCTCGCTGGTCGGGGTCCTTTCGCGTGACCGCACGATCATCACAGCGGCAACCATCCACACCGTGAGCACCACGCCTGCAAAAAGCCGCACCAACACCCGCTCCGCCGCTCGGAGCTGCCGGTCCTCGGCGGCCGCTTCGACCCAGGGCGAACGCAGCCCCCGCGATGGCGTGGGCGCGGTTGGAGCCAGCCCCCTAGGCGCGGAGCGGCGCGTCATGCCCGATGCACGAGGCTCGTTCGCCGAGCGTCGCGGTAACGACGACGAAAGCGGCTCCGTGGGGTGCGTCATGCCCAAGGCACGAGGCTCGTTCGCCGATCGTCGCGGTAACGACGACGAAAGGGGCTCGGTGGGGTGCGTCATGCCCGATGCCCGAGGTTCGTTCGCCGATCGTCGCGGCAACGGGAACGAAAGCGGCTCGGTATGCTGGGTGGGCACAAACGGCCGCGACAAGGGCGCCGCCCGCGGCGGGATGACCAACGCTGGCGGCGCCGGAAGCATGGGCTCGGTGAAGCGACCCAGCTCTCGCGCTTCTGTTCGAGCGGCCAACGCATGAAGGTAGCCGAGATCGTCGCGCACCGTGGCGCGGTCGTGGGTCGATCCGTCCGGCAAGTCTTGGCTTGCAAGCTGAGATTGGCGCTCGAGCTCCGCCTCGAACGCGGCGGGCTCGCGCAGCGCGGTGGGGAAGGGCTCCAACGTCGCCCGCTCCACAGCGGGCATGGGCAGGCTCGAACGCCGCCGCCTCGGCCTACCCTCCGGCGCAACGCCAAAGCGCACAGCTTGGTCGGGCTCGGGAAAAATGCGGTCGATCGAGGGCTCGCCGGGGCTCGTGTCCACCTCGGGGTCGCTGGCCTCGACGACCTTCCACGCCGCCCAGAGCGCGTCCGCGAACGCCTCCCCGTCGACGTGACGCATGGCCGGATCCTTGGAAAGCCCACGGGCAATCACATCTGCAAGGGGCGTCGGTATGCCAAACTCTTCGAGGCGCGGCGGGGTCAGAAAGCAATGGGCGTAGGCCAAGCGCGGAAAGGCCAAACGACCATCGGGTGGCATGAACGGATGAAATGCGAGCATCTCGTAGCCGATGCAGGCGAGCGAATAGACATCCGTCGCGGGGCTCACGGGGAGGCGCGCGTCAAACAGCTCGGGCCCCATGTAGAGAGGTGTGCCCATCGGTGCAACGTCAACGGTATGGGCGCCATCCAGGCTGTAAGCGGTCCCGAGGTCGAGCAGCTTGACTTCGTGCTTGTTTCCTTTCGGCACCACCATGACGTTCTCGGGCTTCAAGTCGCGGTGAACAATGCTTTGCACATGGCACTGAGCCGCTCCTTGCGCCGCCCGAAACAGGTAACCGACTACGAGCGGAATGGACAGCGGCGCGTGCTTACGGCGATGATCGTGGATGAGCTTTCGCAGGGTCTTGCCACGCAAGAGCTCCATGCGAATCCACAGGATCTTGTCCCGGGTAATTCCCTGGTCATACAGAGTGACGATGTTGGGGTGGCGGAGGCGCTTCAGAATTTGCGCCTCACGCACCATGCGGCCCCCGAGGTCGACATCCAGGCCGGGCAAAGCGAGCTTCAAGGCGCAGGGCTTGCCCTGATACGCCGCTTCGTACACTTCCGCGGCGCCGCCGCGGCCCAAGAAGCTCACGATACGGCATTCCGCTACTTTGTCCCCGGGCATGTACAGGGGCTGAACGCGCTGGGCGTCGCCCGGGCCCGCTTCCTGGCCGCCCGGTCCGCTCGTCATCGTGTCGGCGCCCCTTGCCATGCTGGGCTTTGACCATAAACCAACGTAATTTGCGACACAAGCCAAACCACGAGCGCCGTTGTCGCAACCAACAGAACCGCCGCCAACGTCCGCGACATGCGAGGGGGCCACCCCACCGCCGTCGACCCCGCGACCTCGATAACCGTGCTTGGTGTCGGCTCCGGGTCTGTCCTCCCATGCTTCCTCCTAAGCTCGCTGCGCGGAGGTTTGGGTCCTGGCGGCTGTCCTGGCGGCGCGTCGGTCGGATAGCCCGCCGAAACAGCGGCCAAGGCCGCATCGAAGTCGCGCGCGGAGGCAAAGCGCTCGTCCGGGCGCTTGGCAAGGGCACGCTCCAACACGGCATCCAGGTCGGGTGGAATGGGTAGACGTAGGCTGGAAAGCGAGGGCGGCTTGACCAGGAGCTGAGCGCGCATCGCGTCCGTGACATGTTGGTAGGCATCAAAGGGCCCATGGCCGGCGACCAGGTAATAAAGCACCAAACCGACCGCGTAGAGGTCGGCTCGGGCATCCACGGGCTCCCCGCGAATCTGCTCAGGCGCAGCGTAGCGCGGAGTTCCAACCAAGCTCAGGGGCTCCGTGAGCACCTCGAACGGCAAGGTATCATCGATGATGGACGCGCCCTCGCACAGCTTCGCCACGCCAAAATCCAGAATCTTGACGACGGGAGGTCCCGAAGCATGACGACACAGAAACAGATTGGCGGGCTTGATATCGCGATGAGCAACCCCCGCACGATGAACGGCATCCACCCCGCGAAGAACCTGCCGAACCAACATGATGGCTTCCACCACCGGCAAGCGCCCGCGCGCGCCGACCTCCTCCGAAAATGTGGCGCCAAACAGCCGCTCCGTGACAACGAACGGTCGCCCCGCGGGCGTAACACCCACGTCAAGAACGCGGACCAGGTTGGGGTGGGCGAGGCGGCGGAGAATTTCACCCTCGCGTTCGACACGACGCACAATATCGCGGCGTTCCAGGTGCTCGGCACGCAGCACCTTGACAACCACCCTTCCCAAACGGGGGTGGTGAGCATCGACCACCTCACTCAAGCGGCTCTGAGCCAGCGGCTGAATCAGAGCATAGCCGGTCCCCTGCACCGGATCGTCGACGAAGGATGGCATGACAGACCCCGAGCCCAGGGAGATGCACTGCGCATGTTTGGGCTTGTCCTAAAGATCGGCGTGCGCCGAAGAATCGGACATTTTTCTCACGCTAGCTCGTCCATTCCCGTTGCGGGCAGCCAAGCACACGATATTCTCCGCTCGGCGGGCGCGTCTTATGGGCCCGCGCTTTTTAACGCAACGGAGAAACAGCATGGCGCTGAAGCGGTTATCAACAGAAGAGATGGTGCAGATTTCGGGGCCTTGGGTGACAGCAAAGACGGAGGCAAGGGAGGCTATTTCGGGCACACCTGAGCTCGTGGGCCTGTTGCCGCGCATCGAAGCAGCGCACAAAGCCCTCCACGACGCACAACCCGTGGCCGACGCTCGTGACGCCGAGCTGCAAGCTCAGGCCGCCAAACACGATGCTCGTCACGATGTCCTGGTTCGCGGCGTCTACGACTATCTGACCGCGGTCTCTGCCCTCACGGAGGATCAAAAGGGCGCCGACGAGGTGATCGCTCTGCGCGACTATGTCCTGCCAGCAGGTCTGCAGACGGCTCAAAAGTCCTACGTTGCAGAGGCGGGCGCCGCAGAGCTTTTGAGGACCCGATTGGCATCCGACCCGGACACCAAGAAACGCTTGAAGGCCATTGTCGTCATCGACAAAAAAACGCTGTGGAGCTTCGTTGAAGAGTGGATGGACGAAGCCACGAAGCTAGGCGCCATCGAGGAGCAGCGAGGCCGCCTCAAGGCCAGTGCCGGCCCGAGCGACGGCGCCAAAAATGTGGCCGCGCGAAACCAGTGGATTCGCGCCGTAGGCGCCCTGCTTGCCATGGCCGAGCTGGCAGAGCTCAGCGAAGCCAACGACGGCGTCATCTTCGGTGGCCTCCGCATGACCGAAAAGCGGGCAGACCGCAGGGGTAGCAAAGTCTCACCCGACGCGCCCGCTTCCCCGGAGCCCTCCGCCACGCCCCCCGCTACACCCCCGGCCACTCCCGGCTGACCCCGCATACGTCCGCGAGGGGGCCCCGGAGCGGCGGGCCGGGGCCCAAACCACTCCCAACAGGGCCCCCTGCGGTTTTCGGCGGTTGCAAACCATGTCGCAACGGCGCGTGCTGGCGTTTGGGGCCCTCACAAACCACCTCGCTGTGGCACCACGTGGCGTTTTCGATGGTTGCAAACCATGTCATAACGGCACGTCCTGGCGTCTTGGACCGTCAGGCACCATCTTGCGACGGCGCCTCGTGGCGTTTTCGATGGTTGCAAACCATCCGAAGCGGGGGACCTCGGCGCCTTTCGATGGTTGCAAACTACCCAAAGCGGGGCCTTGTGGCGCTGTTCGATGGTTACAAACCACGTCGACATGGCAGCCCCCGGCGTTTTCGATGGTCTGAGTGGGTTGGGAGCGGCTTGGGTCGGGGCCAAAAGATGGTTTGAGCAGCGGGGGATGCGCCGGGCTGGACCCCCTTTTTAGAACATTCGGACCTCGTGTGGCCTCGCAGTCGAACCTGAAAGCGCCTGTGGCTGCTTGGCATACCCGGGACAGGCAACTGTCTCAGACACTTGCTCAAGAAAATGAAGGTGGGCGGTAGAATCTTGTTGCGCCAGACACGAGACGTAGAGGAACATCGGTGAAAGCGTCGGGGCACAAGGCGCGGCGCTGATGTTCATGGCGGTCCCCAGCCAAGGTGGGGACTGGGGTGGTCGGTACTCCCGTCGTCAGGCGGGCATTCAAGGTTTTGAAGGAGGAGCGTTATGCGTGTGCAGGTTATTCCGCGAACGGAGTTTGCATTCGATCAGGCCGTCAACGGTGCGGCGACGGCGACAATTCCACTGGCGACGCGTATCGACACGTCTCGATGCGTTTCGGGGACCTTCTATGTCAGACTTCACGCGAAAAGCTGGACCACGGGTGCAACGCCCACGCTCACGCTCAGCGTCTACAACGTCTCCTATACTTGTGACCAACCCGATGCGGTGTACATCGACCGGGTTTCCGACGTCGCTCGAGTAG
>CAYLJT010000630.1:0-5324 GCA_964383995.1 uncultured Polyangiaceae bacterium | reverse complement strand
ATGTTCCACCCCGCCAATGTAGAGATCCACCGGCAGCCAGTACTGCTCGGCCGCCTGGGCCCACGGCTGGTCAGGGTTATGCGGGTCGCAAAAGCGCAGGTAGTACCAGCACGAGCCTGCCCACTGCGGCATGGTGTTGGTCTCGCGGGCGAAGAAACGGCCGTCGCGCTCGAAGAAGCGCCACGATGGGATGCGCGCCAAAGGACCCGCCGGATCTTCCCCCGGGCGGAAGTCGGGAAGGTCGGGTAGACGCAGGGGCAAGTCGGCAAGATCGACCGCGATCGGTTGGTCGTAGCGGATGGTGCAAGGCGCGCCGTTTCGCGGGTCGCCGCCGGGCTCGTGGACGTCGACCGGGAAGTAGATCGGAATAGGCTCGCCCCAGTAGCGTTGGCGGGAAAATACCCAGTCGCGCAGCTTGTAGGTGACCTTGGCGCCGCCGCGGTTCATGCTCGCGAGCTTCTCGACCACGGCGCGCTTCATGTCGGCAGTTTTCAGGCCGTCGAAGGGCGCGCTGCGCACCGCCACACCGTCGTCGACGTAGGCGGCGTCGAGGCTTTCGTGGAGCGAGCCGTCGGGGCTGACCACCTCCACGATGGGTAGATCGAACGCCTTGGCGAAGGCGAAATCGCGCTCATCGTGGCCCGGGACCGCCATCACGGCGCCGGTGCCGTAGCCGCCGATGACGTAGTCGCCTACCCAGATCGGCACCTTCTGACCGGTCAGAGGGTGGACCGCGAAGGCGCCCGTCGCCACGCCGGTCTTCGTCTTGGCCAACGCGGTGCGATCGATGTCGCTCTTCTTGGAGGCTGCGAGCACGTAGTCGTTGACGGCCTGCTTCTGTTCGGACGTCGTGATCGCGCTCACCAGCGCGTGCTCGGGAGCGAGCACGACGTAGGTTACGCCCATCAAGGTGTCTGGGCGGGTGGTGAACACCTCGATGTCACCCTGGTGTCCGTCGATGCCGAAGCGAATTTCTGCCCCCTCGGAGCGGCCGATCCAGCGGCGTTGCGCGATGACCGTGCCCTCGGGCCAATCGAGGAGATCGAGGTCTTTGGCCAGGCGGTCGGCGTACTTCGTGATGCGTAGCATCCACTGGCGCAGGGGTTGGCGTACGACGGGGTGGTTGCCGCGCTCGCTCTTGCCATCGACGACCTCTTCGTTGGCCAGCACGGTGCCGAGGGCCGGACACCAGTTGACGGCCACTTCGTCCTGGAAGGCGAGGTTGGCCTTGAAAAATTCCAGGAAGAGCCACTGTGTGAAGCGGACATAGCCCGGATCGGTGGTGTCGATCTCGCGTGACCAATCGTAGGAGAAGCCCAGCATTTCGAGCTGGCGCTTGAAGGTGCCGATGTTTTTGGCGGTGGTGACCGCAGGGTGTGTGCGGGTCTCGATGGCGTGCTGCTCGGCGGGCAGGCCGAAGGCGTCCCAACCCATGGGGTGGAGCACGTCGTAGCCGTTCATGCGGTAGAAGCGCGCCAAGATGTCCGTCGCGGTGTAACCCTCGGGGTGCCCCACGTGGAGGCCCGCGCCGGACGGGTAGGGGAACATGTCGAGGATGTACTTCTTCGGGTGACCCTCGCGGCGTTGGGCCACGAAGGTGCCGTTTTCTTTCCAGTACTTCTGCCAGCGCGCTTCGATGTCCACGTGGGAATAGCGCCGCGCTTCTTCGCGCGAGGCGTCGTCCGTGGGCGCGCGCTCGGGGGCCTCTTCCGTGCTCATGGGGCCTCCGATAGCACGGCGCGCCGCCTGTGGGGATGGACTTGTTGCGCTCCCCCGCGAGAAGCAGCGGCGCGACGGCGGTCACCCGGCCGCCGAGCGTGTGGCCCCGCTGTTCGGGCGCTATTCGTAGTGGATGGACTCGGCCGAGGAGCCTTGAACCGCCCGCGAGGCGGGGTAGAGCGTGGACAAGACGGCCACGCCGAGGGCGCCAAAGAAGGTCGCCAGCACGTAGTTGACGGGCAAAACGTAGGTCAAGTCGAAGGCCGAGATGGTCCTCAACGCGCCGATCGCCGCGTAGCCGAGGGGCATGCCGAGGAGCACTGCGAGCAGGCCGCCCAGGGTTCCGACGAAGACCCCTTCGAGCAGCACCATGCGCCGGAGCTGGCGGGTCGTCATGCCGAGGGCACGGTACAGCGACAATTCGCGCTTTCGCGCGTGCAGACCGAGGATCAACTGGTTTGCCATGCCCACCGCCGAGAGCAGCGCCGAGAGGCCGAGCATCAGGTCGAAGATCACGAAGTCCTGCGCGGTGCCCCGTTTTCGCAGAATCTCGAGCTCGCGACCGGAGTCCGACTTGAGGCCCGCGGGCAGGGAGATGCCGCGCAAGATCGAGCGCCAGTTGGGGTCTTCGGGATGGAGCGTCACGAGCGCCAGGTTGGTGCCCCGGGGGTCGGCGTATGGCAAGATCAGGTCCTCGTCGGCGGCGTCGATGAGCGCGTACGTCTTGCCGTTTCGGTAAGGACCTACGGTCGGGACGTAGCCGACCCGATCGGTCACCCCGACGACCGTGAGCGTGCGCTCTCCGCCCCTTCCCTTGAGGGTAAGCCCGTCCCCCACGACGACCTTGAAACGCCGGGCCATGAGCTTGGACACGATGGTGCGTCCGGGACCCAATTTCTCCGCGACGCGCAACGCGTCCTGATCACCCGTCGCGCGGACCAACGCCACGAGCTGCTTCGCGTCCACCGCGTGCACCGAGCTTGGCCACGGTGTGCGGGTGGTCAGCTCGGCGTAGACGACGTCTTTGGGCAGCTTGTCGACGATCGGCTTGGCCGAGCCGCCGGCGTCGACCTGGTAGATGAACGCGTAAGGATCGAGGGCACCGTCGGCCCAGGAGCCGATCTCCACGCCGAGGGCGCGCGTGGCGATGTGCAGGGCCAAAACCAAGGCGAACACCAGCATGATGCCGCTGACGCTGAGCGCGAGCTCCTGACCGCGATGTTCGATTCGCCTTTGCGTGATGAGGTGCGGAGCGTTGGGGCCGAGGGGTAGGATTCGCATGGTAAGGCCGCCCAAGAGGCGCACCAGCTCGGGGACGGCCACGATCGTCGCCACGAACGCGACGACGAACAGCCCCGCCTCCACCACGAAGAAGGTCAGAGACGGCAAGGCCTCGCGGAAGAAGGGCCGCATCAGTCCGTACACGAGCGCCATGAACGGCAAGGTGATGAGGGTCGTCCCGCTCGTTCGCCGTCGGGCCGCGCGAGTCTCGTCCTCGGTCGTCAGAAACCGTGGCAAGAGGGTCTCGGCGACGCGCAAGCGAAAGATGTCGCGGGCCGGGCGCAGCACACCAAGCAGCGCTGTAAAGACGCCCACGAAGGCCACCAACAGCACCTCGTCCCAGGGGATGGTTAGACGCGAGATGCGCGCCCGCCCGGTCGTAGTGATGCCCGCGAGGGCGGCGAGCTTGGCCAAGGGAATGGTCAAAAGGACGCCGATGAGCGCGCCGATCAGGCCCAAAATGAGCGCTTCCCGCGCGAAAACCGCTGCGGTTTGCGTGCGCGTCGCGCCCAGGCTGCGTATCAAGGCGACCTCCCTGCGGCGTCGCTCGACCACCACCGCGAACGTGAAGAACACGATCAGGCCGCCGATCAAGAACGCCGAGAGCGAGCCGAGTCGCACGGCCGAACGCATCACCTCGTAGTCTTCGTGGGTCTCCTCGTGGGCGTCTTCGGGGGCGACGGGCACCCCGCGGTGAATGGGCTCGATCGACACCGTGTCCGACTCCGCGGGCAGCGCGGGGTTCATGGTCCAGAAGGCGGCCTCTTCCATGCTCGTGCTGGCGTCGAGCACGAGCACCACATCAACCGTCGCCACGCCCATGGCCACGCCGAGAATGGCGGCGAAGGTGCCGAAGCGGTCGCTGGTCAGGTTCTTCCAGGCCAGGATGCGCACGAGCTTGTCGAAGAGCACATGCCAGAGAAAACCAGGCTTTTGCCCGCGCGCCATGTCAGATACCGAGCGTCTTCAGGCGGTCGTGGACGTTGGCCGCGTTGACATCGGCGCCGCTGATTTCGGCGTCCGCGACGAGCGCACCGTCGCGCATGAAGAGCACCCGGTCGGCGCGCGCCGCGTCTTCGGGGTGGTGGGTGACGAGCAGCATCGCGGCGTTGGTGTCGCGCGCGACCTCGGACAAAAGGGCCATGATTCGGCGCCCGGTCTCCACGTTGACGTTGCCGGTCGGCTCGTCGGCACAGAGCAGCGTGGGGCCGCGGACGAGGGCGCGGGCGATGGACACGAGCTGCATTTCGCCGCCCGAGAGCTGGGAGGGCAGGTGATCTTGCCGTTTGCGCATGCCGACCCGTTCGAGCATGGCGGTCACCTTGCCTTCGTCGGGCGCCTCGCCGTCGATCAGAAAGGGCAGGCCCACGTTCTCCCGCACGGTAAGGTTCGCGACCAGGTTGAAGAACTGGAAGATGACGCCTATTTCGCGCCTGCGCAGCACCGCCCGCTCGTCGTCGGACAGGCCTTCGACGCGGCGACCAGCGACGCTGATGGTGCCGCCGTCCGCCGGCTCGATGCCCGCTACGCAGTTGAGCAGCGTGCTCTTGCCCACGCCGCTCGGCCCCATGACGGCGGCGATCTGACCCCGAGGGAGCTCGAAGCTGACGCCGTGCAAGACCTCCACGCGGCTGTCGCCGAGGGCGTAGCCCTTTCGCAAGTCGCTCACCGAAAGCGCAGCCGTGGAGGTCATGGTGTTTCTGTGCCTACTTCTTGCCGAGCGCGTCGCTCAGACCAAAGACTTGGTCGGCGCCCGTGGGCACGGTGATCGAGGAGCCCGTGAAGTCCTTGCCGACGGGTTGGTAGCCGCCGCCCAAGCAGTCGGCCAGGAAGGTCTCGGCCACCGCGTTGAACGCCATGCGGTTCTCGGGGCGCGCGAAGCCGTGGCCTTCGTCGGGGAAGAGCACGTAGGTGACGGGGATTTTCTTGGCCTGCATGGCCTTGACGATTTGATCGCTTTCGGCCTGCTTTACCCGCGGATCGTTGGCGCCTTGGCCGATCAAGAGGGGCCTCTCGATCTTGTCGACGTAGCTGATGGGTGAGCGCTCCAGCAAGAGCTTCTTCCCTTCCTCGGTTTGCTCGTCGCCGATGCGTTGACGGAAGATGCTGAGCAAGGGCTTCCAGTAGGGCGGGACCGACTGAATGAGCGTCAAAAGGCTGGAGGGGCCCACGATGTCGACGCCGCACGCGAACGTCTTCGGCGTCATGGTCAGGCCGACGAGGGTCGAGTAACCGCCGTAGCTACCGCCGTAGATGGCTGTCTTTTGGGGCTCGGCGATCTTCTGACCTTCCGCCCAAGCGACCGCGTCGAGCAGGTCGTTGTG
>CAYLJT010000629.1:0-5345 GCA_964383995.1 uncultured Polyangiaceae bacterium | reverse complement strand
CGAACGAAGCGTCGTCCCCTCTTGCGAGGCAACCCTTTTGGCATCATCGAGAAGCGGACCAGCGATCTCAATAGTGGTCTTCATGATATGGGTACCCATATCATGTGTTGGCCGGGGCGCAAGCAGCAAGCTCCAAGCCCACTTCCCGAAGGACCACACCCCCCAAACGGCTGCGAGCGGAAAAATCCAAGACCACCACCGCGACGCGGGTCCCACGCGGTCATGGCAAACAGGCCGCTCCGCTCTTGCGTTTGTGCGTTGACCCTGTCCATCCCCACGGTAGCGTCCTCCGCGGCGGCCCAAGACGTTCCTCCGTTGACGGAGACGTCTACCTACGTCCACGTGCGGTTTCGATCGGGTTGTGCCGAGGTGGAAGAGACCCACGTTGTCTTTAATCCGGCCGACGATGCGCAGGAGCTCGAACGCGACGCTACTTTGCCCCACGGTCGAGCGCTTGTTGGCCTTGCGACCAGCGGTCCTGCGGGCGATCTAAAGGCGTTGCTGGTGCCCAATCAGCTCGCCCGCGAGGCTTACGAAGATGCTACCGGGCTTCGACCTGGGGCGTGGAACCACCGCGACCCTGCCATTGCTACCATGAGCCTCTGGGGCGATTTGACCATTCAGGTTTTTCCGATCCCCCCCAAAGAAACCAAGAAGATCTCCTATCGCTGGGTCGCGCCCACGCGCTGGTCGTGGGGAGTGGACGAGCTGGAGCTGTGGTCCATTCCTAGCCCTTACAGGCTGGTGGTGGACGCCGCGGGCGGCACGGCGTCCCTTGCCTCCTTGGAGGGCGAGGTGCCTGCTCGGGAGGGCGGTGACACCGTGTCTGGGGAGGTGAAGATCAAGCGCCTCCGCCCGGATTTCTTCCAGGGAGCTTCGGGCGGCGTCAACTTCTTACCGTTGTCCGAGACATCCGGTCGCGCCTGGGTGCGGGCCCATTTCGAGCTTGCTCCGATGTTGGAAGCGGTGCCTTCCCGCTCGGCGTTGGTCGTGGTCGTCGACGTGTCTCGATCGATGTCGAACGACGACTTGCGCCTGGCCGAGAAGCTCGCCGACCTGTACATCGAGCAACACCAAAAGGCAGGTCATGCGCGGGTCGCGGTGGTGGCGTTCGATCGCAAGGTGCACCCTTGGACGCCCGGTTGGGTGGACCCGGAGCTCGGACGGGCGGCGCTGGCCACGGGGTTTGCTTCGCGCGCGGCGCGGGCCCATGGAAGCAACCTGCACGAGGCCCTGCGGGTCGCGACCACCTGGCTCGCTGCCGCCGACGACGACGTCGAAAAGCGCATTCTGGTGCTGTCGGATGGCAAGTTGTCGCGGACAACTGCGGCCGCCTTCGGGGCCCTGCCGCGGCGTACGGTGCTGCACGCGGTGCGCTTGCTGCGCGCGGAAGGTGACGCGTCCCTGGCCGTTGAAAGCGGCCCCCTGGCGGGCCTGGCCGAGGCGACGGGGGGCCTGTCGTGGCTGCTGCGCGGCGATCCGAATCACCTTGCTGACCTGGGGTTTCAAGTGGACGCCGTGGTCCGCTCGCAGGAGCTTCTGGAGGCAACCTTGCGGGCGCCTGGACTTGTGCGCAAGGTCGGTTCTCTGCCCGAGGGGGAAGGTGTAACGTTGGACGAGGCCTTGCCTGCCACGGGGCGGCAGGTGGTGCTGGAAGGACGGCTTTGGTCGCGTCCATTCCGGTGGGTGGCGCGGGAAGATCCGCGGGAGCTTCCCTTCGCGGCGGCCCTGGCCTCGATTTCTGCCGCAGAGGCCCAGCGCTCTCCGGACGAGGTCACGGTGCTTGCGCGCATGGGCAACGCCGTGTCGTTGTCTACGGCCCTTTTGGCGCTGGAGCCGGGAGCCCGGGCGGGCCGGCACGGCGTGCGGCGGGAGCCCGATTTCGAGGGGTTTCTGCTCGGCGGTTCTTGGGAAGACTCGGGCCCCCCGTACTTCGGCTTGCAAGGTGTTGCCGACCTTGCCGTGGCGAGCACCGCCATGTTCTTCCCCCTGGAAGGCGCGCCCCTGTCCACCGCCGGGGAAGGCAGCGGCCCCGGGACTGCGCGGACGCACGCGCTCACGGTGGCGCTGCGGCGGGCCGCGGCGGCCTGCGACGCCCATGGTCCTCTCTCGGCTCGGATCGAATCTACCGGCGAAGAGATCGTGAACGTAGAGGCCGAACCTTGCCTCGCCGAGGCGCTTTGGCAACAAGCCAGTATCCCCGCCGACGACGCGCCCGAGCGCGCTGTGACGAGCGTCAGCGCGGCGGTTCTGTAGTCGCAAGGTCAGACGCTTCTGTGCCGCGAAACAGCGGGAAAAACACGCGTGGTGCGCGCTTTTTGCGGAGGCATTGGGTCTTCTCCGTCATGATGCACAGGGTCAGGGCGCGACGCGGAACATCGGTCTTGTTGACGCTCGACGCGTGCCACGCGAGGTTGTGAATCAAGAGCACTTCGCCGGCCTGGGCAGGTAGCAGCACGGGCTGTTGTTTGCTCAGCTCTTCGTCCACCAAGGCCTGGGGCACGATGCCACCGAGGGGCGTGGCAAGACCGCGTTTGTGGGTCCCTTGCAACAGCCGCACACAACCACTCTCCTCCGAAGCGTCGTCCAAGGCTGTCCAGATTTGCAGGAAGGGGTCGCGATCGAGGCCCCAAAAGCGGCCTGCGTCCTGGTGCCACAACAGCTCTGTCCCCCCGCGTGGGGCCTTGTTGAATAGCACGGCTCGATAAAGCACCACCGGGTCTTCGATGAAAAGCCGCGCGATTTGCGCAAAGAGCGGGTTCTCGATGAAGGCCAAGAACACCGGGTCCCGCTCCAGCTTCTCCATTTTTCTGTAATGCAGGCTGGGTCCACAATAGCCCCCACCCAGCTCCAAGTCTTGATAGCGCCCGGTGGAGCTGTCGTGCTGAAAGAACATCCCCGGGTGGACGACGGTGCCCAACATCAGCTCGTCGGTGCGGGCGCGCAGGGCGACGAGCGCCTCGTCGGCGACGACCTTTCCGAGCCGCGCGTAACCAAGCTCCGCGTAGTCGGCCGCGACGCGAGTCCAATCGACGGCCTGGACGGCGGCGGTGAGCTGGGTCGCGGGCGGGGGATGAAGCACACCGAAACGTGAGCACGGTTTGCTCCGCGCAGCCAGAGCAGGTGATAACATTGTCGCTGCGAGGTGAACGCGATGCGCTCTTTCTTCACGCTGTTGGCTCCGTTTTCCCTGGCGATCATGCTGATTTCCGCGTGCGGTGGCGACGAGACGGAGAGCTCGGGCTCGACACCGCTGAGGCAGCCCACGCCGTACGACCCGACGCCCCCCGACGCCACGCCCCCGAAGTACGACGCCGCCGCCATCACCGCCGCCCTCCCCTCCGTCCTCGCGACCCTGGTCACCATCGACCCCGATCACATGCGCAGCGTGTACGAGGGCTTCTACGCGCTCAACGACGGCGTCTGCCCGGCGGTCTCGGTGTACCCCACGGACGACGGCTCGGGCACCACGACGTATTGGGCGGACGACTGCGTGACCGCCGACGGCACCCGCTTCGCCGGCGGTGCCTACCTGACCACCTTTACAGGTCGGGACAACGGCGATGGCAGCTTCACCGACGGCTACACCCTGTACTCCGACGGCTCGGACGCCACGATCGTGGCCGCCGACGGGCGCTCGCTCACCCTCAATACCTATATGGAAGCGGCCGTCATTCGCGGGGGCGATTCGACCTACACTTGGTCGTATGCCTATGTTTATGGGGATGGGGCGCTGGTGGTCGACGAGGTCAGCGCCGCGGGGGATCTGTGGCTGACCGGCGCGCGCAAGGGGCTCGTGGTGGTCGGTGGCTACGCCGACAGCTATGGAACCCGGACCCTGGATATTCAGGCAGGTCTGTCCCTCGATGGCAGCGACTTCGTGGCGGTCTCGACCGACGCCTTGAGCGTCAATCCCACACTGGCTTGTACAACCGAGCCGGCAGGCGCGCTCAGCCTGCGCGACACGGAAGGTACCTGGTACGACGTGCGCTTCGACGCGAACCCGCCGGACGAAGAGACAGAGCCCGGTGTGTGCGACGGCTGCGGTACGGTGTTGGCCGCGGGGCGCGAGCTGGGCGCGGGCTGCCCTGCGACAGGTGCATTTGACGGCTTGTTGCAATACGAGGAGACCCCGTGGCAATGAGAAGGGCGCTCTGTTTGGCGGGTCTCCTTGCCGCTTGCGCGGCGGCCACCTTGCCAGCTTGCTCCGACGACGGTGAGCCTGCTGCGGAGACGCAGGCCGCGGGGCCGCTCACCGCGGTCGAGCTCTTGACGCGCGCGAGCCTCGATGTGCGTGGGGTAAGGCCGACGCCGGACGAGGTCAGGAAGGTCTTGGCAGATCCTACCCAGGTGGACGGCGTGATCGACGCCTTCGTCGACGATCCGCGGTTTTTGACGCGGATTCGCGACATTTTCGCCCCTGCCCTGCGCACCCGAATTGACTACTACCCGCTCTATGCCTCGGACTTCGGGTTGTCGGACGAGGCTACGTTTCATGCCTCCATCGCCGAAGAGCCCTTGATGCTCCTCGCGTGGATTGCGGCCAACGACCGCCCTTACACCGACCTCGTAGAGGCCGATGTCACGGTCACGAACGACCTGTTGGCCTCGATTTGGCCGCTGGAAGACGCGCCGCCGGACGGCGTCGTGCCCGACGGTTGGCGCCTCGCGCGCTACACCGACGGT
Source organism: uncultured Polyangiaceae bacterium (assembly GCA_964383995.1). Taxonomy (GTDB): domain Bacteria; phylum Myxococcota_A; class Polyangia; order Polyangiales; family Polyangiaceae; genus CAYLJT01. The sequence continues at coordinate 659 of CAYLJT010000629.1, read as the reverse complement.
CGCCCCCACGTGGGTGTGCTCAGCCAAAATGCCGTCTTCTGGCGCCACACCTCGACCGTCGACAATGCCAATCGCGGGCGCAGCGAGGCGCTGTCCAAAGCGCTTTTGTGTACGAGCTGGCTGGAGCGGCCGATTGACTTTCCGAAGAACGTCGACCTGACCGATCACGACGCGATCGTGGAGGCGGTGCATGAAAACGAGGGTTGTACCGCGTGTCATGCCACGATGGACCCCTTCGCCAGCCACCTGTGGGGCTTCATGCAGCCCGACGCCAGCGCCGCCGAGTGGCCATTCTACCATCCTGCGAAAGAGCATGACTGGCTCCTGCAAACGAAGCGCGAGCCCGGCTATTTCGGCACGCCGACCACGGGCCTCCAGGATCTCGGCCCGGCCATCGCGCGCGACGAGCGCTTCGTGCACTGCTCGGTCAAGCGCGTGTACGAGGCCATGGTAGGTCGGCGGGCGACGCTCGACGACGATGGCGCGCTCCTGACCCACCGCGAGGCCTTCCTGAGCTCGGGGCTGCGCCTCAAAGCCCTCGTGCGCTCGCTGCTGCACGACCCGGCCTACCGCGGATTGTCCGAGACAACACCCTTCGGTGGCACGCCCGAAGCGGCCGTGCTCAAGACCGCCCCGGTGTCCATGGTGGCGAGCAGCCT
>CAYLJT010000628.1:0-5349 GCA_964383995.1 uncultured Polyangiaceae bacterium | reverse complement strand
ATCACCGTTCGGTCCCACCTGGCAAGAGGCAAGGCGCCTCCGAACTTTGGCGAGCACGGCCACGTCCGCGGGAGGAAACCGCGCGTCGGCAAGCTCGTCCGCCCGCGCCCACGCAACGTCCGCGACGTCGAGCGCCCGAGGCTCCGAAGACCCTTTCTTTCGCGCCGTCTCGAAGAACAGAAGAAGAACGCTTTTCTCCGGATAAGCATGGAAGGTACAGTCGAGGATTTCGCCCGCGACAGCGTCGATCCCCAGCTCTTCTTCGAGCTCCCGGGCCAAGGCCGCGCGCGGGTCCTCGCCGGGCTCGACCTTCCCGCCCGGAAACTCCCACGCCCCCGCGAGGTGACTGCCCTGTTTGCGTTGCGACAAAAGCACGCGCCCATCTTCAATCAACACAGCGGCGACAACGAGGGTGGTCTGCGAGGCCATTTTTGGCTCTTTCCTTCGCGCATCGGTCGTGACAAGGCGCAGCGCGTGGCCATTACATACAAAGATTCGGGTGTCGACATCGACGCTGGCGACGCCCTCGTCGACCGCATTGCCCCCTTCGCCAAGGCGACGAGGATCCCCGAGGTGTTGGCGGGAGTGGGCGGTTTCGCCGGGCTCTGCGCGCTGCCCCAAGGCCTCTTGGAGCCCATCTTGGTCAGTGGCACCGACGGCGTGGGCACCAAGCTCAAAGTGGCCTTCGCGACGGGCCGCCACGACACGATTGGCATCGACCTCGTGGCCATGTGTGTCAATGACGTGCTCACGGTAGGGGCGCGGCCGCTTTTCTTCTTGGACTACTTCGGCACGGGCCGGCTCGACGTGGGCGTGGCCGAGAGCGTCATCAAAGGCATCGCCGAGGGCTGCAAACAAGCGGGCTGCGCCCTCCTAGGCGGGGAGACGGCCGAGCTGCCCGGCATGTACAGCGACGGCGAGTACGACTTGGCGGGCTTCGCGGTGGGCGTGGTCGACAAAGCCAAGCTGCTCGACGGCAAGCGGGCCAAACCCGGGGACAAGGTGATTGGCGTCGCGTCGAGCGGCCTGCACTCGAACGGCTTTTCCCTCGCGCGCCGGGTCCTTCAAGGTCAATTGGGCCTAGGTCTAGGCAAGCACATCCCCGAGCTCGACGCGAAGCTGGAAGATGTCTTATTGACCCCCACGCGCATCTACGCTCAAGCGGTCAAAGGCCTAGTGGCCCAGTTGGGCGACAACCTCAAGGGCCTTGCCCACATCACGGGGGGCGGCCTGGGTGGCAATCTGCCGAGGGTCCTGCCCGACGGCCTAGGCGCGCGGCTGGACCTCGGCGTGTTCGAGCGACCCGCCATTTTCCGCCTCATTCAGAGCGGCGGTCCGGTGGACGAGGCCGAAATGCAAAGGGCGTTCAACCTGGGCGTGGGCCTGTGCGTGGTGGTGAACGAAGACGTGGTGTCCGAGACACTGGCGCTCTTGAGCGAAGCTGGAGAGAAGGCCTTTGTGCTGGGTGACGTGCTCGACGTGGGCGACGTACCGTACGAAGAGCGCGTACGGATGGTTTGAGCGCTTCGTTGCCCGCCGTGGGGCAGACAGCCAGTCCGACGCAGGTCGCGCGGCGACGCGGTCCCTCGACGCAAGCTCGACCCCGTGGCAAATTCTCCGCCCCACCTCCTCCGCGCCGAAAACTACCCTATCCTCCCCGCATGCCTCTTCCACCAGGCCCACGCACCCCTGGCCTCCTCGCCCTGCTGCAATGGATGGCCTGGCCCACGCAAACATTCGCGCAGGGGTTTCGGGACTACGGGGACATCTACACGGTAGGAAATCCGCTCTACGGCAAGGAAATCCTCATTTCGAGCCCCGAGCTCATCCGTCAGGTGCTCACCGCCGAGCCCGACACCTACTACGCCGGGGAGCCCAATCAACCGCTCTCTCCCCTCGTGGGCAACCGCTCGGTGCTGTTGCTCGACGGCCCGGGTCACCGCCGCGAGCGCAAGTTGCTTGCGCCGCCCTTCCACGGCGAGCGGCTGAACGTGTACGCCGACGTGATGCGCGACGCTACGTTGCGCGCGATCGAGCGCTTTCCGCGGGGAAGACGCTTCTCGATCTTACCTCACATGCAGCGCCTGACCTTCGAGGTCATCCTCGACAACGTGCTGGGTGTCCGAGACAAGGAGACCATCGACCACCTGCACAACACTGTGGGAGACGTCGTGGAGAGGGCGCAATCGCCGCTGGGCATGTTGTGGCTCTTGCCCGCCTTCCAGAAAGATCTGGGCCCGCTGACGGGCTGGGCGGCCCTCAAGCGCGGCATCGAAGCCTCGGATCAAGCGCTCTTCGACGTCATCGCGAAGGCCCGCGAGGCCAACCAGAGCAACGCGGGGCCAGCGCGCACGGACGTGTTGTCGCTGCTGCTGTCAGCAAGGGACGAAGACGGCAATCCAATGACCGACCAGGAGCTACGCGACGAGCTGGTGACCCTGCTGTTGGCCGGCCACGAGACGTCAGCCACCGCGCTAGCCTGGATGATCGACGTGATTTGCAGACGCCCCGAGCTTTTGGCGCGCATTCAAGAAGAGCTGAAGAGCACGCCTCATCCGGGCCCCTGGCCCTACCTCGACGCGACCATCAAAGAGGTCTTACGGCTCTACCCTGTAGGTACGTTGATCGTGCGCAGGGCGAAGAGGGACGTGGTGTTGGGGGGCTATGACATCCCCGCCGAATCGACCATCGTGCTCAGCATCTACACGGCGCAACGGCATCCCAAGGCATGGGAAGATCCGGAAGCGCTGAAGCCGGAGAGGTTCTTGAACAAGAAGCCCGACCCCTACGCCTGGATGCCATTTGGCGGCGGAGACCGGCGTTGTGTAGGGATGGCGTTTGCCCTGTTGGAGCTGCGGGTGGTGTTGGCGACGATGCTGAGCCGTGTGCGCTTCGAGCTGCCCGACCCGCCTGCGAAGGTGAAGCTCAGGAGCTTTCTATTCGCGCCTGCGCGCGGCACGCGGGTGGTTGTGGGGATGGATTAGGGGTGGCGATCTGAATGTCGCGGACGTTGGGATGACATCGGCGCTGTCAACCTTGGTTCGTGGGAGCCGCAGCGGATTAGCGCATGAGCGCCTTGGCAAGGTCGACGTAAACGGAATCGCGAGCGTGGGGCGGAATGCTCCGAAGGGGCTTGCCTGGATCGTTGACCCCCTTGAAGTCCGTCAGAAAGCGCTTTCGCTCCTGACCCGTCTGAACATCGCGATAAACGAAGTCAATCTCACTCACCGGACTGTCGCTCACGTAGGTGCAATAGAGGGGCACGCCAGCGCTTAGCAGAGCCACGATCTCGGCCTCCAGGTCGGTGTCCGCGAGGAGCCGCGCCGAGACGAGGATAACGGCCCTCTGGGCACGCTGTCGAGCCGCCGCCCGCTCGTCCTTAACGACCTCCTGCACATCGGTGGTGGATGGGTCCCACACGCGGAGCTTACCCCGGCGCTGTAGGGCGAATAGGTGCGGGCGGAGTTCCGCCAGAATATCGTTGTCGGCCGAGTGTACCACCATGAACACTTCGTCTCTCGGGATGGGGACACCCAACGGGACGACCGCCCCGTCGGGCGGACCCCTTTGGTCGAAAATAGCCCTCAACATCGCGGACAAATCGTCTGCCTCCAGAGGGTTCGGCACCGCGTTCCGGTAGGCAAGGAAGGGAGGCACCTCGGCGTCCTTATCCATGAGGACGGGGATGAGGCGATGCCCTTTCGTCACCGCGTTTTGGATCAGCGCGGAAACCTCCGCGTTCATCCAGCCATCGCCCACGCCCTGGCGGGAGAGAAGCACCACGCCGACCGTGCTCCAGGCGATGGCGTCTTGCATCGACCTTACAAAATTGTCCCCGCCAATGACGTGCCACCCGTCGAACCAGACCTTGATTCCCCGCTCGTGCAACGCGAGGGCGATCGCTTGCGCGCGCTTCAGATCCCCGAATCGATGACTAATAAAAACCTTGGGTCCCGCCGTATCGTCGCTCACCCCCCAAGTAGAACACCAACCGCCGCACCGCCAAAGACAAAAGCTACGCGCCACACACGTCCCGCCCACAGGAAGCCCCACGCCACACCTGGGCAACACCCTGGGAACGCCGCCACCTACGCATCTTTCCACGGTCTTGCAGCCGCTTCTTCTGCCTAACCTCCCCGCCCGCCAGGCCGAGCTCCCGCCGTAGGGCCGGCGAGGTCCTTACCATACCACTTTAGGAGCATTTCCCCCCTCCACGGCCGCCTTATCTTCGCGGGCTACCCCACCGCAAAGAAGCAGCACCATGGCCGTCGATGTCTTTATCTCGTACGCGCGTGAGGACCGCTCGTTCCTGCGAGAGCTCGAGACCCACCTCGCACCCCTTCGCCACGATGGCATCATTAGCCACTGGACGGACGAGCAAATCGTGCCAGGAGAGTCTTGGCGCAACGCCATCGCGGAGCGGATTCGCCGGGCAAAGCTCGTCCTCCTGCTGGTCAGTCCGGACTTTCTTGCCTCGGAGTTCTGCTACCGGGTCGAGCTCAACGACGCCATCGCGAAGGCCAAGGCGGGCTCGGCGTACGTGGTGCCGATCGTGGTCCGCGAGTGCGACTGGAGCAGCGCGCCGTTCGCCTTCTTGCAGGCCCTGCCCGAGGGTGGAAGAGCCGTCGCCGGGCGCGACTGGCCGAGCCGGGACGCGGCTTGGAAGAGCGTCATTCAAGGCCTTCGCATGACCCTCGACGAGACGCGAAAACGGGCCGACTTGCGACAAAGGCAAATGCTCTTCGGGCTCCTCGGCTTCGGTGCGGAGGTCTCCGCGGAGCTACCGACGCCGCCGCGCGTGTGGCGCGCGAAGGACGCCGAAGGTGTGAACCGTCGCTGCGACGAGGTCGAGAGCGTCGGCACTCGTCATCGCGCCGCGTTCCGCTTCGTGAACGATCATCCGACCGGCCTCGCGATCGTGATCTCGCAAGACGGCGGCGTGTCGTTCGTCGCGAATCGCGATGGCGAGGTCGTCGTGTGGGAACAGTCGATGAGGCCGTGACTCGCCGCTCGGACTAGCGAGCGGCAACGCCGGTGCTCTGCACCTTCGTCATCTTCGGACCGGCAGGAGCGGCAGGCTTCGCCGCGACGGGTCGAAACGCACGCGGCGGCGGCGCGTTCGCGACGGAGGGCGCGCCGGTCGTCGGAGGCGGCGGCAGCTTGATGTTCGATGCGGGCGGCGCGACGGGGGCGGCGGCCGTCTTCGGCGGCTCGGGCACGGCCGCAGTCTCCGCAGGGGGCGTCGTCGTCGCCGGCGGCATCGTCGCCGCGACGGAGGATGCTGGCTGCCTCGTGGACGCGGCGCTGGCACTGCCATGACGCACGGTCACGATGGTCACGATCGCGATC
>CAYLJT010000627.1:0-5353 GCA_964383995.1 uncultured Polyangiaceae bacterium | reverse complement strand
CGTTTGCCGTCGAGGCCCCCCTCGGCTTCGGGCCCGTCTCGGGGGTGTATTACGGCGCGCTGCAGCGGCGCGGCGCGGTGCCCGTGGTGCTCAAGAGCATGCGGCCCTCGTGCGTGCACCGCTTCGGGCCCGTGGCGCGCCACAGCGCGATGCACGAGGTCGAGGTGCTTCATCGACTCGATCAGGCCGTGCCGCCGAGCCCGTTCATCGTGCGGCTCGTGGACGACGGCGTGATGCCCGTGCGCTACCGCGACGAGCCCTTGGATTTGCCTTGGATCGCCGTGGAGTACGTGTACGGCGGCGGCCTCGGCACGACCCTCGCGCAGCGCGTCGAGAGCTCCGTCGCGAGCACACGTTTCGCGTTCGGGCCCCTGCGCGCGGGGGCGGCCATCGATTGTCTGACCGGTGGTCTCGCGGCGATTCACGACCTCGGTGAGGTGCACCGCGGCGTCGCGCCGAACCGCGTCTTGTGCTCGGGCACCGTCGCGGACGAGACGCTCAAGCTCGCGGACCTCGGCGTGGTGAAGCCGCGCAACTGGATGGGCGGCGCCTTGCCCCTTGGAATGCCGGGGTTTGTGGCGCCCGAGCTTACCGAAGGCAACGAAGACGACGTGGGTCCCTGGACCGACACCTTCTCGTTGGGGGCGCTCTTGTTCTTCATGCTGACCGGCGAGCGCATGTTCCCGTCCCACGCGATGGACGCGGCAGAGCAAGCGATTCGCGAGCCCACGCGCCGCTCGATCCGCGAATGTGCCGGCCTCTCTCCGGAGCTTCGCGAGCGCGAGCAAGCGTGCAAATCCATCGACTTCATTTTGGGCTGGGCTACCTCCGCCGAGCCCTCGGGGCGCATCGCCGAGGTGCACGCGTTGTCCGCGATGTTGGCGCCGCATCTGCGCTCGGAGAGCCTGCGACCACCGCCGTCCATCAACGATCCCGAGCCCACGTTCGATGGCGGCACGCGCGCCGAGGCGTGGGCGTTTCGCCGCATGCGCGAGCCCGGCGAGGTGGGCGTCATTCGCAGCGTGGCGTGGGACGGCTCGGGGCGTTGCCTCGCGGCCACCAACGAGGGCTTGTTTTTCTGGGACGGCACACGCTTCATCGCGGCCGAAACGAAGGGTTTGCCCGATCCCACCGGCATTCGCTTCGTGCGTCGTATCGCGCCGGGCCGCTGGCTGATGGGCGGCGATCAGTCGATGCTCGCGATCTACACGACCGGCGGTGTCACGCGCCTCGTGCAAACGCCTGGGGAGAGCATGCGCTTCGAGCGTTTGAGCGGCGCCCTCGACGATGTGGCGGTGCTCGTCGCCGTACCCCCGAACGGTCCCCCTGCGCTCCACACCTTCCTCGGCAAACGCTGGATGCGGCCCTTCCCGCTGAACGATGTCGCGTTCGTGGGAGGCATCGCGCAGCTCACCGACGCGCGTTGGCTCGTCGCTGGTCGCGCTGTGGATGGCTCGAGCTACGCGGCGATTTTTTCGCCCCTGTCGTTCACCCTCGATCGCATCCCTTCCCCGGCTGCATCGGCGTTCACCGCGTGTGTCGCGCATCCGCGGCTCGGCATCGGCATCGCGGTGTCCTCGGCGGGCCAGGTGCTTTGGTACGACGCCGCCGCCACGCGCATCGAGACCATCGGCGGGGCACCGGGCCTCTCCGTGGGACGCGTCGACAACGCGGGCCGCGGTTGGGTGGCGAGCGCCGGGCAAATTTGGATGCGTGACGTGGTCGCGGGCGCTGCGCCTCCCGACGCCGCCTGGTCCCCCATCTTTTTCAACGAAGAGTGGACCGCGCCGTTCGTGTCGCTCTTCGCCGAAGAAGGGCTGATTTTGGCGATCACCGCCGACGGCGCCATCTTGGAAGGGCGAAGCGAAATGGACGAGGAGGCTCGCGCGTCCAGCCGGCAATTCGTTTGAGGTAAAAATAAATGGAAGGTGTGGGCCTCGGCCTCCGATGGGACTTTCTCGACACCGTGCTCGCCTTCGTGAACGGCGACGAGCTGTCGGAGGAGCTTCGTCGGGGCCTCGAGGCGGTGCCGTTCTTTGAGGTCTCGCCCGAGAACTACATGCGTCGCGGGGGCTACTACCCCGAGGCCCTTTCGCGGATCGGTGAGCGCTTTCCGTTGATCACGCACGGCCTCGCCATGTCCCTCGGGGCCCACGAGCCCCCCGATGCGGGGTACTTCGAGGCTCTGCGTCGCTTCGTGTCCGAGACACGCTCCCCCTTCCACTCGGACCACCTGTGCTTCTCCGGCACCCGCGGCCGCGCCCTGCACGACCTCTTGCCGCTGCCCCAGCTCCGGGCCGCAGCGGCCCTCGTCGCCGATCACATGCGCAGGGCGGAGGACGAGCTTGGCGTGCCGATGGCCGCCGAAAACATCACCTATTACCTCGTGCCCGGGGCCCCCGCGTTGATGGAAGCCGACTTCATCGCGGAGGTGCTGGCGCGCAGCAACGGCGACCTGCTGCTCGACGTGAACAACGTGTTCGTGAACGGGAAGAACCACGGCTTCGACGCAGCGGCCTTCCTCGAGCAGATGCCCTTCGAGCGCGTGGTCGAGCTGCACGTCGCGGGGCACGAGCGCGTGGCCGAGCACGACCTGATCCTCGATACGCACGGGGCTCCCGTGGCTCCTGGGGTCGAGCAATTGCTCGCCGAGGTGCTGCGGCGCACGGGGCCGGTGCCCGTGATTTTGGAGCGCGATAACCAAATTCCGCCGCTCCTCACGTTGCTCGCGGAGCGCGAGCGGCTCGCAGCCCTCTATGCCGAAGCGGTGCGGGGTCGGCCAGCGGCGTACCGTGTGCGCGGCGCTTTCGTACCTCAAGAGCCCTTGCTCGAAGCGGAGCGACGCCGCGCCGTCGAGCTCATCGACGTCGTGCAGCGGACTGTCTCGGACAGCGACGCTCCCGCGCGCTTGGTCAGCGATCCTGCCTCGATCGCGCCCTCGACCGCGCTCACCGACGACGATCGCGAGGCCCTCCGGCGCACGGGCTCGACGCGCCTTCTGATTTATCGTGCCCTCGTCCGAAGGGGCCTTCGCGCGGCGATTCGCGCCGAAATCCCGCGTACCGCGGCGCTCTTGGGGGATGCCTTCGAGGGCTGGGTCGAGCGCTATTTCGACGCTGGCCTGCCTCGCTCACGGTTCTTGCGCGACGTCGCCTTCGAGATGTTCGCGTGGGTCGAGCCGCTTTGGCAAAACGATGCTTCGCTGCCGTCGCACGCGCTGGATCTCGCGCGCTACGAGCTGGCCTCGTTCCGCTCGGGCGTGGTCGAACGGAGCGCCGCCGTCGAGCGACGTCCCCTCGACGTGGGTCGCGCGACGTTGTGGGATCCCTCGGTGATCGTGCTCGATCTGGGTTACGCAGTGCACGAGGAGGGCGACGCCGCCGCGCCGGCCCAGGGAGCCTTCACGGTGTTGTTTCATCGCGACGCCGAGCACCTCGTGCAGGAGGTCGTGCTCTCGCCCTTCGAAGCGGAGGTCGCGAAGGCCCTCTTGGCCCAGGCCACCCTCGGCGAAGCCCTGAAGAAGGCCGCCGAAATCGAGGGCATCGCGCTCGACGAAGGGGCCCTCGATCGGGCCTCGACGTTCTTGGCGGACATGGCCGAGCGAGGCGCGTTGTACGGCGGCGCTTGAGCCTATCGCGAGAGCCCTGGGGCATCGCGCGCGCGCCGTTCTCGTGTAAGTTCGGCGCCACCGGCGGATGGAAGAGACGGACCTCAACCTGGCGATGGATCGCTATGCGGACGGGCACGCGGCCTCGTTCGCCGTGCTCCACCGCGGCCTCGCCGGCCGTTTGCACGCGTTTCTCACGCGCATGTCGGGCTCCGCCACGACCGCCGACGATCTCCTCCAGGAGACCTTTTTGCGCATGCACCGCGCCCGCGCGACCTTTCAGGCAGGCAGCGCCGTGATGCCCTGGGCCTACGCCATCGCGCGCAACGTCTACCTCGACTTCGCGCGGGCCTCGAAATCCCGACGCACCGAGCGTTTGCCCAGTGATCCAGGTCCGGACGCGTCCGACGAGGGGTCCGCGAGCGCCGAGTCGGAGATCATCGCGCGCCAGGCCGCCCGCGTCGTCGAGGGCGTGCTGGCGTCCCTTCCCGCAGCGCAACGCGAGGCCTTCGTGCTCATTCGCTACGAGGGCCTCAAGGTCCAAGACGCCGCCGCCATCTTGGGGACCACCCCGACCGCCGTGAAGCTCCGCGCGTTTCGTGCCTACGAAGCCCTGCGCGCTGCCCTCGGCGAAACAAAGCGAAACCAACGCACCTCGGGCAACGAAGAATGAGCGTGGATTCCCTCGGCGAGCTGGCTTCGATCCCCGATCCCCTCGGACCGGGCGCGAAGCACGCCCTGCCGCCCCTATCTCCCCCCACCGATCCGTCGCCCACCCGCGCCGAACGTGGCCGCCTCCGAACGATCCTCTTCGCAGCGGCCGCAACCTGGGCGATCGCCATTCCTCTCGCCCTCGGGGTGCGGCCCGATCTCACCGCCACCGACGCCGTGGTGCGCGGAGCCGGCCTCGTGGTGCTCCTCGTCCTCGCGGCGCTGTTGCTACGCGTTACCCCCGCCAAGAGCCTCGGTCCCACGGTCCCCGCTTTGCGCGCCGCGATCGTCGGAATCCCCGCGATCTACCTGGTGATCACGCTTTTGCAGGGCTCCGGCGAGCCCTCCTCGCTCAGCGTCGATGTGGCCTGCGGGCTCGTGTCTTTTGCCATCGCTCTCGGGCCGCTGGGGGTCGCCGCAGTGCTATTTCGCAGGGGTTTTCTCACAACGCCGGGGCTCCGCGGCGCGGCCACCGGGCTTTTGTGCGGCCTCATCGCGTCGGCCACGCTGCACCTGCACTGTCCGACGCAAAATCCCATGCACCTTATGTTGGCGCACGGGCTCGTGTTGGTTTTCGCGGCCCTGTTAGGCTCGATTCTGGGCACTTTTGGAGGTCGGGTCTAATACGACAGACAACCCCCAGAAAAGGGGATGGTAATCTCCGCGCCGAGCGCCCAAAAACGCTTTGCGCCCCCGCTTACCGGACGCGGGACCCGAATTTCACGGATCCATGAGCAACCCTACTCCGCAAGATCCCCTCGGCATCACAGGGACCACCATCCACGAAAAATACCTCGTGGGCCGCGTGGTCGGCGAGGGGGGCTTCAGCGTCGTCTACAAAGCGGAGCACACCATTTGGAAGCAGCCCGTAGCGCTGAAATGCTTCAAAGCGCTCGGCGGCGTGCCCATGGAGCAGCGCGAGCGCTTGCTCGAAGCGTTCATCCAAGAAGGCAAGCTCATCACGTCGCTGTCGAGCCGTTCGGCGGCCATCGTGCAGGCGCGCGACGTCGGCACCTTCACCACCGCCGAAGGGCT
>CAYLJT010000626.1:0-5354 GCA_964383995.1 uncultured Polyangiaceae bacterium | reverse complement strand
CTCGAGATCGTCGAGCAAAACCCCCACCTCCGGGGTGTCCTTCGTCACGCTGGTCAAAAGCAACGTGCGGCGCGGCTCGGCCCCCTGGAGGACCAGGCGCGCGTTGGGAGAAAGCCCTTGGGAGAACAGCACCAGACGGCGCCCGGCGCGCCGCAGCGAGTCGCCCATGAAGGCCGAGATCGGCGCATATTCGGCGGACACACCGAGGCGCGCCCCGAGCGCCCACGCCAGCAGCCGGGCGGGCCCGGCCGAGGCCCCCACGCCGGCCACCACCACGTCTTCGTCGAACCATGGATCCAGCGCCTCGAACGGGTCTCGCACGAGGGGCGAGAGGTCGTCGAGGTGGGTTGGAATTCGGCTCATGCGCGCGCCCAAGGTGGCGCAGGTCCCATCGACTTCTGCGCCCGTCATGGCGCCTTTTCGGGGTCGAACTTGTGCGCCTTCATGACCTTGAAGTAGGCGATCAAGTCGTCGAGGTCGGCGTCCGAGAGGTCGGGGTGGGCCGGCATGTTGCCGTAGCGGAAGGCGAGCGGATTGCGCACATACGCCTTAATTTGCGCCTCGGGGCGATATTCCACGATGCTCTTCGGCACGTTCAGCTCGGGGCCCACACGTCCCCCTTCGCGGTTGATGGCGTGGCAATGGATGCAGTTGTCCTTGACGGTAAGAAACCCCCGCTGGGCCGCTGAGCCTTCGGGCTCGCCCACCGGGTAGGTGTGGGGGAAGAGGTCTTCGAAGCGCGCGATACCGATCGACGCGAGCTGCCAAGGGCGCGGGTGGGTGCTCAGCTCTTCCTGGTCCTTGCCGCGCCAAATCAGGTAGAAGGGACCGGGGTTTGCGCGCTGGTTGCCAATGGGCTCCCAGCCCGTCACTTCGGTGTCCGCGAAGGCCAGGTAGGCCCCCTGTTCGAAGGCCTTCTTCCCGGTCATCGGCACGGTGTAGCCGTCGCGTGCCTTGAGGACGAAATCCTGGTTTTGCAGGGCGATCCCGAGCCCTGCAAATCCAGCCGTGATCACCTTCGCGAAGGGCACGGCTCGGAACGTTTTCTGGTGCTGGTAATACGGGTCGAAGACGGTGAACGTCTCTTCAGGTATGCCCGCGAGGATCTCCGACAGCGTGAGCGTTTTTACACTTTTGCCGTCGCGCGAGAAGCTCAGCGAAGCGGTAAGATCGACGGTCGGAGCGGGGGCCGCCGCGAGGGCCGATGCGGGCGGAGCTGGGCCCTTTTTAGCGGCTTCCAGCGCCAGGAAGGGGGTCTCGTCGCAAGCCCCGAGGAACGCGCAACAAAGAAGCAACGCCGAACGAGAAAAGGTCACCCGCCCCTCCTACGGCAGAATCGTGCGCACGTACAGAGCCAGAGCCGGCCGTGCTCGCGGTATGCTTCCTGCTCGCAAGCCCGCACGGAGACAGCCATGCATCGCCTACCTCTGCCTGCCGCGCTGGCGGCGCTTACCCTGGGCCTTATCGCTTGCAGCGACGAAACCGAGAGCCAACCACCAACCTCGGAGGACACCGCCGCCATCACCGACGTCGCGTTCGAGACCCCAGCGTTTACCGTGGCGCCGGGGCAAGAAGTGCAAAATTGCTACTTCTTCAAGGTGAGCGACTTGTTGGCGGACGCGGGCCTCGACCCCACCGCGCCGCTCAACCTGCACCGTGTGCGCATCGCGCAGCCGACGAGCGGCTCGCACCACATGAACATCTTCCGCGTCCGCACCATCTTGGGTCTCGACCCGGCCAAGGGCGACGTGCTGAGCACGAACGGCGAGGGCGAGTGCTTCAAGAGCCCCAATTGGGCAGATTGGCCGCTGATCGCGAACACCCAAGAAGCGGGCCCCGGCAACGACTTCAACTGGACGTTTCCGAAGGGGGTCGTCAATATCATCCAGGCCGACGAGTACCTGATGGTGCAGAGCCACTACGTCAACGCGACGACGCAGACCACCCCCGAGGGCACAGGGAAGGTCGACATTGCGTTCGGCCACATCGACAGCAAGGACGCCGAGCAGGAGATGGGCACCCTGTTCGCTACACGGCAGTCCATCCGCATCTGCCAGAGCAACCCGACGCCGTCTTATGGCGGAGGGTGCCAAATCAAGAGCCCGCACGACGTGACGATCATCGGGGCCAATGGGCACTTTCACAGCCGAGGTACCGAGTTTGACATGTTCGCTTGGGATGGGTCGAGCATCGTAGAGCCCGGCCAGGACGCCATGTTCTACCAATCGAAGGCGTGGGACGAGCCACCGATGTTGACCTCCCCCGAGCTCTCTCTGACCCTCGCGCCGAACGCGGGTGTTTGGTACACGTGCCACTACCAATGGAGCGAGCCGAGCGCCGAGGCGGGCGGCTGCGCGGCGCTCGACGAGTACGACAAGACGAAATACGGTACCGCAGACGAAAACCTCAACTGCTGCTACACGTTCGGTCCCATCGTCGAGAAAAACGAGCACTGCAACGTGTTCATGTATTACTACCCCAAGGTCGACGATATCTTCTGCAACTGAGCCGAGACGAGAGGTAGCTCAAGACGTGATGGCAAGATCCAAGCTCGCGAGGGCGGCCCTCGGCGCGGCGGGGCTTTTGACGGTCCTCGTCGGCTTATCGGGCGCGCTGGCCCAGGGCGGTTGCGGCGGCGACGAGGGGGGCTCCTCCCCCGACGGCGGGTCCTGCGATCCGCAAGAGTGCCAGGCGCCCGAGGTCCCCGACGGCAGCGCCGCGTGCTCGCTGCCCTTCGTGGGCGATCCCTGTCTCCCCATGGAGGTCGAGCTTCTGTACAACGGGGTCGACCAACAGAACCACCCGGTCGCGCCGAACGCAGAAATCCCGCTGATTTGCCCACCGCAAGGGGGTCGCGTGATGTTCATCGGCGTGCGCGTCAAGAACGTCGACCCCTGCGGCGTCTCGATCACCGGAGCCCTGCGCGACACGGACTCCAACGCCGTGCGGGTGGAGCAACGCATCGTCAATTTGTCTCAGACAGAAGACGGTTGGGCGGAGACGGACATCGGCAACATCGCCAACTTCGCGAACGTCCCCATCTGTCCCAACCAGTGGACCGATAAGACCATCTACGCCGAAGATTTCGGGCTCGAAGCCGTGGTCCAAGACCGCTGCGGTCGTCAGGGCACCGCCAAGGAAACGGTGCGCCCCGCGTGCTCGGAGCCGGGCCACGCGGAAGAGTGCAAGTGCATGTGCAAGGGGGGCTATGTCTTGGGCGAGCCCTGCCCGGAGGCCGCGGGCGAGGTGCCTTGCGGCGAAACGTTTGGAGCCGGCGGCGCCGGAGGTGGTTCTTGAGAAGCAATCGATTCCAAGGTTATTCGCTTGTGCTTGGCGTCTGCGCGGCCCTCGCGGCGAGCTGCTCGGACGAGACCACGAGCTCTTCCTCGTCGGGGCAAGGTGGGGAGGCGACAGAGGCCGCCGCATGGCAGACGGTCTTCAACGACGGTGACCTCGACCGAGCGCTCCTGTCCACCTGGGGCAGCGCCGAAGACGACCTGTACGCCGTCGGTGGGCCCCTCGGAAACGACGGCTTCGAGGCCCTCGTCCTGCACTTCGACGGCGCCTCCTGGAAAGCGCTTTCGCCCGGGGGAACGTCGAGCTTCTGGTGGGTCACGGGCTCGGGGCCCACGGACCTCTGGATGGTCGGTGAGAAGGGCCGCATCACCCACTACGATGGTCAGTCGTTTCAGGAGCACACCTCGGGCACCACGGCCACGTTGTGGGGGGCCGTCGCGTTCGCGCCGAACGACGCGTGGGCGGTCGGCGGCAACGTGGGAGGCGCCGAGCCCGACGACGTGTTGCTCCACTTCGACGGGGCCTCGTGGACGCCCGTGACGCTGCCCGGAACGCCGCTAAAACGCGCGCTCTTCAAGGTCTGGGGCACAAGCTCGAACGAGCTGTTCGTGGTGGGTGAGCTCGGCGTGCAATGGCACAAGCAGGGCGACACCTGGACGCTGGAGAGCGACCCGCCACTGGCCGAGGGCAACCTGACCACCGTGCATGGCTGCGCCGCGGACGACGTGTGGGCGGTGGGGGGTCGGGATGTGCTCCACTACGACGGGTCGGCGTGGAGCCGGCAAGATATTTTGCTCACCAACGATGTCAACGGCGTGTTCTGCGGGCCCGGTGGCGTCATGATCGTGGGCGGCGGCGGCCTGAAACAGCACTACGACGGCGCAAGCTGGCAAGACGACTTCCTCTCCGAGCCGCACCGCGATCTGCACGCCGTGTGGGGCGACCCGACGGGCGCATTTTGGGCCGTGGGCGGCGATTTCATCAGCACACCCAAGCCCAACAAAGCCCGCGTCGGCACCGTCGCGCGCTACGGCAAGGGGACCGTCTCCACGACCCTCGAATAGGCCACCGCGCCCCCCTTTCCTTGCCTTGCATGGCGCATGTGAATACAAAGGCTCGGTGTTCGGCGGTCTTTCGCGGTTTTTCTTGTTTTTCCCGGCCTTCTTGGCCGGATGCGGGGGTATCGAGCCCTCGCCACCGCCGCCCCTCGCGCCGCCCTTGCCGCGGGTCACGGCGTCCGTCGTCGTGCCCGAACCGCCCGCGCCCGTCGAGCCTCCCTCGGCCTGCCCGAGCGACATGGTCTATGTGGACGGCAGCTATTGCACCGACGTCGAGCAAAAGTGCCTCAAGACCGAGCACAACAAGCCCAACAAAATCATCATCTGCCACGCCTTTTCGCCGGAGCGGCGGTGCGTCGGCGAGGAGCGCCGACACCACTTCTGCATCGATCCGTACGAGTACCCGAACTACGCCGGGGGACACCCGCCTGTCATGGTGGACTGGTACGACGCCGCGGCCGCCTGCGGCGCGCAGGGTAAGCGCCTTTGTCGGGAGGCCGAGTGGGTCCAAGCCTGTGAGGGCCCCGAGCACCTCCCCTTCCCCTACGGACTGCGCCGCGATCCGACGAAGTGCAACATCGACAATCCTTGGCGCGATCCCAGCCTTCCCAACATCTACTCGAAGGACCCTGTCATTCAGGCGACTGAGCTCATCAAGCTCGATCAAAGCGTGCCGAGCGGCTCGAAGCCCGGCTGCGTGAGCGGGTTTGGTGTCTACGACATGACTGGCAACGTGGACGAGTGGGTCATCGCCGACAGGTTGTACGAAAAGTCCCAGTTTGCAGCCTTGAAGGGCGGCGCCTGGGGTCACGTGCGCAACGCGTGTCGCCCTGTGACAACGAGCCATGTGCCCGACTTCACCTACTACTTCATTTCGTTCCGTTGCTGCAAAGACGCGGCCATTCCGCCCGTGGGCGAGAGCACCTTACCACTCTGGGCACCGCCACCGATTCCTACCCCGAAAGACCCGAAAGGGGCGCCGTCGGCGGGTTGGTCGCC
>CAYLJT010000625.1:0-5357 GCA_964383995.1 uncultured Polyangiaceae bacterium | reverse complement strand
GACGTCCGGGTCCGCCGACGTGACCCCGTCGCGCAGCGCGCGAAAGCCATCGGAAGGCGGCAGGGCGACACCATCCATGCCGACGACGCGGCGGATGGCCACCACATAGCGGTGACCATCTTTCAGGCGCACCACCGGCCGCAACATCAGCGCACGGTCGCCGTCGCTGGCCGCCGCCGACATGTCGAGCTCCGCGAAGTGGGCAATCCGCTCGCCCGTCTCGGCATCGAGCAACACGGTGGGCGAAGCGTCCGACAGCGACAAGTCCAGGTCGTCCTGCGTGGGTAGACCGGCAATCGTAGCGCCCGGCATGTCGGTCATCGGCGCCTGCCCGGGCGAAAAGCCGTCGTGCGAGAGAAACGTCGTGGGGCTGGTGGGCGTCTTGCCGAGCACCTTCGGCAACGTCTCCGGGCCGAAAGCCACGTGCAGGCCGGTTGGCGTGTTGGGGTCGGCGACGACCCAGACATTGGAGGGAAACGGGTAGCCGCAGTGGGACGGCACGAGCGGGTCGCAGCTGCCAGCGAGAAACGGCCCGGTCAACGGCCCCATCGGCACCTGCGTCGCGGCCTCCGTAGCGTCGGTGTTGCAGCCAGCAACCATGGCAACGAGGAGCAGCGGCGCGAGGGCAAGCGTGGACAAGGAGCGCATTCCGCTTCCATACTCCCGACGCTCGGCGGGTGAAACGGGGAATCGACATCCAACGCCGTACGTCGAGCGGCGGCGATCCCGGGCCAAGGGTGCGGACGGGGAAGACACCTTCCGAGCCCTAATCCGTCGATTCCGTTGAAGCGATGGGTAAGTACGAAACTGTGTAGCATCGACGTACTAGAAATTCGCGAAGCGAATTTGGGTTTGGGCGAAGCCCAACGAGACCGAGCTAGTACTGCGATGGGCGGCAAAGCCGCCCGTGCGAAGCACCCATCGTTTCGATGGGTTCGCGGTACTAGCGCGCCTACCGCTTACGACACCCATGCGCCCGTAGACCCCTGCCCCTGCCCCCCTCAACGCGTCACGACTGGGCCGCCTTTTTTCTGACGAGCACAGGCCGGTTCGGGTATAAGCTCCGGCATCCTGGGTCTCTTCTCGCCGGTTTCCGCATCGCTTTGTAGATGGAGGTTCTCATGCGCTCCCGACCTTCTTTGCTTCCCTTGGCCGCTCTTGGCGCGACGCTTGGCCTTGTCACCATCATCGGCTGTGGCGACCTGAACGAGCACGGTGTTTTCGGTCACCACGGCTCGGGTACGAGCGGGGGCAGCGGAGGCTCGGGCGGGGCGGGTACCGGGGGCGAAGGCGCGAGCGGCACGACCACCTCGGGTACGGGCGGCATGGGGACGGGAGGTGACCCCGGCACCGGTGGGCAGGGCGGAACGACCGGAAACTGCGGCGATGGTGTAAAAAACGGCACCGAAGCCTGCGATGGTAGCGATCTTGGAGGCGCCACCTGTTTGGATGTTGGCTACTCCAGCCCAGGCGGCCTCGCCTGCCAGGACTGCCAGCTCGACTCCACAGGGTGTCAGGCCACCTGTGATGGTCAGTTGGTCGAGCCGGGCGAAGCGTGCGATGGCACCGACTTGGGCGGTGCGTCGTGCCAGGACATGGGCTACTCCAACCCCAATGGCGCGACTTGCTCCAATTGCGCGTCGGTCGACTACGCTGGGTGCGGGGCGAGCTGCGATGGACAGTTGTTGGAGCCAGGAGAAACCTGCGACGGTGCCGACTTGGGGGGCGCTTCGTGCCAGGACATGGGCTACTCCAACCCCAATGGCGCAAGCTGCGCGAGCTGCAATGCCATCGATTACGGAGCGTGTGCCGCCACCTGCGACGGACAGTTGTTGGAGCCCGGAGAGCCCTGCGACGGAGCCAACTTGGGTGGTCATTCGTGCCTCGATATCGGCTTCGGCAACGCGGCCGGGGCGAGCTGCGTGGGCTGCACGGTGAGCTACGCGGGCTGCGCCCCTTTCTGCGGCAACAACCTGGTGGAGCCGGGCGAGCAGTGCGACGACGGAAACATGGCGCCCGGCGACGGTTGTTCGGACACCTGCAGCCTCGAAGGAACCACCTGCGCCAACGCCATCCCCATCGCGCTTGCCGCGGGCACCACCACCCTTACCGGTGATACGATTGGTGGCGGCAACCACGCTGAAACCACCTGCGCCAGCGCTGCAAACGACCGCGTGTACGTCGTCACGCCCGCCGTCGCCGGCTACCTTACCGCGAGCTTGACACGGGCAACCACGGCCTACCAAAGCGTGCTCTACGTATCCACCAATTGCAACGATGGAAGCCCAGTCACCTCGGTATTGTGTGCCGACAGCGTCGATCCGATAGCAGCCCAACCCCTCTTCGGTGGGGAGGTGCTTTCTTTCCAGGTGCAGGCCAATAGCACCTATTTCGTTCACGTGGACGGTGCCAAGGCCGCGGACGTGGGCGCCTACACCCTGGTGCTCGATCTTTCCACGGGAATCGGCTGCAACGACCCCGTGCCCCTGCCGCTCGAGCCTGGCAGCCCGATGCGGGTGCTCGGATCGACGGTGGGTCTCGTCCCCTCGTCTGCTGGCACCTGCGGCGGAAACCCTGGCGGTGAGGTCGTGTACTCGCTCACGCGGGCGGGGGGCGGCCCGCTGACCGTGGCCACCGACGCGGCCCTGACCAACTACAATTCGGTGCTCCACGCTCGCACGACATGCAACTCCCAAAACACCGAAGTTGCCTGCTCCAACAACGGCGGCAACGCCGTCGAAACCATCAATCTTACCTTCCAGGTCGGCGCCGCCATCACCCTACGCATGGACGGCAGCACCCTGAACGGCGGAAGCTCTTCCGGCAACTACGGCCTCATCTTGACTCCCTGAGCGAAGCCTGTCGCGCGCCCGCCGTTCCGCCCTGCAACGCAAAAAGCCGACCTACTTCGAGGCGGCCGTTTCAAGCGCTGTGGGCCAAGAGCGGCGGGGAATCGATCAGCGAAGGCGGGTGGATGTTGCGGCTGACCGCGGCGTCGCCGCGCAGCGCGAGGGGATGACTGAACGACAGCGTCTGCGGAGGCGCAAAACGCGCTACTTCATCCCGCAGTTCGCTTTGTCGGTCGTGCCCGAATCGACGCCCTTCGTCTTGCCGAGCCGGAGCTGGTAGCAGTTGTCTTTGCTGGCGCCGTACCAGATGCTCAGCTCGCCCTCGGTCTTCTGCGGCGCGCCGAGCTTGGCCGTGACCTTCTTGATGCTGTCGTCGATCTTGTCCGGGTCACAGAGGTTGTACGCCTCGTCGATCTGCTCCTTGGTGAGCGACGTCTTGCCGCCGCTGGCAGCCGCGCCGGTGCCTGCCGGAGCCGCGCCGCCACCATCCTTGTCACAGCCAACGAGACCGAGGAGCAGCAAACCAAAACCAACCGCCTGGATTGTTCGCATCGGAGCCGCCTTCCTATTCTGCGCCTCGCGGCGCTCGAGCATGCTTGCCAGGTCGCACGCTACGCCGATGACGACGCCTTGGCAACGGTGCAAAGAGCGGCTTGGACGATGCGCGGCCAGGACCCACGATGGGCGGTGCGAGGAGGCGGTGCTCGCGCGGCTTGGCTGCGAAGGAACGCGTGCGCTCGTCGTGAGCGCGGCTACCGAAGCCGAGTCTGGGGGCGATGCCGCCCACGTCGCCAAGGTGACAGATGTGCCCCAGGGAATGGTTGTACAGATGGTCGCGACCCGTGTTATGCGAAGAGAGCACGTTCGTTTGCGGACCACTTTCCAAGGGAGCGTCATGCCTTCGAATGCCCTGCCCGCACGGCCCAACATCCTGATTTTGCTCTGTGACCAGCAGCGCTCCATCCAGCACTTTCCAGAGACCTTTGTCCGCGACCAGCTACCCGTCCTGAACGACCTCATGGCAACGGGGGTGACCTTCGGCAACGGCATCACCAACGTCTCGCCCTGCTCGCCCTCGCGGGCCACACTGCTCACGTCCTGTTTTCCGTCCGAGACGGGGGTTACCCAGGTCATCAACAAACCGGGCAGCACGGACCTCAGTCCGACCGTCTGGGGACAACGCTCTCTCGGCTACCTGCTGCAGAGGGCGGGTTACGACGTCGTGTACAAAGGCAAGTGGCACCTCACGGGCTACTTTACCCGTTCCGCCCAGGTGCGACCGGTAGATCCGTTCTTGGCCGAACGCGAAAACGCCTACATGCGCGACAATTTCTATTGGGACGGCTGGACCTCTCCCGATGTGGGCACAGAAGAAGTGCCCCAGGCGAAGGGCGACCCGGTTCCCACGTTGACGTGCCCCCCGCCGGGCAGTCCTCCTTCCCAACCCCAAGACGTCTTCACGCTCGCCGAGGGTCCCTGCTACAACGACCGCCGCATCACCGACTCGGCCGTCCAGTGGCTTCGTGAGCGCGTGAGCACGCCGAACGAGAAGCCGTTCTGCCTGGTCGTGTCCCTCGTCAATCCCCACGACGTATCGCTTTACCCGACAGGATACGCCGCTGCCGGCTACAAGCTCGAAGACTTCACCGGTGAGGCCTACAAGGATTTTGTTTCGCCACCAAACCGCCAGATCGCCGAAGAGACGCGCCCCCGCGGCCAGCGGACCTACCGCAAGGAAAACGACACGCCCCCTCTGACCGGGGAAGATGCGCTGAATTACCTGCGCTTTTACGCCTACCTGCAAACTCGCACGGACCGCTACTTTGGCGAGGTCGTGGAGGCCCTGGGAGCGCTGCGCCAAGACACCCTGATCGTGCGTGTCTCGGACCACGGCGAAATGGCAACCTCCCAGGGAGGCCTGGAACAGAAGGACGTCAACGCGTACCGCGAGACGCTGAATGTACCACTGATATTCTCTCACCCCAGCCTGCCCCAGGGCGTGTGCGTGCCCCAGCTCGCGGGCCTCGTGGACGTGCTTCCTACCTTGGTAGCCATCGCTGGTGCCTCCACGGAGCACGCGACCTTTCGTGGTATCGATCTGACCCCGACGTTGCTCGACACCACCCAACCAACGCAGCCCGAGGTGCTCTTCACGTTCGACGGTGAGTCGGACCCCGAATCTCACATCCGGTGTATTCTTACCGACGAATGGAAGTACGTCGTTTACTACAGCGTGCCTCCGGGTCAGGGCCCCCAACCGCTCGACCTAAAAAGCCTGGAGTACGAGCTCTACCACGTCGCTCGCGACGTCTACGAGATCGAAAACCTGCTCCCGGCCAACGCGCCGCCAAGCGCCGAAGCCACGCGCGTGCAAGCCCACCTGCACGCCCGTCTCACGGCGTTGATGCAGACCAAACACGCGACGCCGCTCGGGTGGCCAGCTTCGATTCCTACCTAGTACCGCGCTTCCATCGAAACGATGGGTGCTTCGCACGGGCGGCTGCGCCG
>CAYLJT010000624.1:0-5364 GCA_964383995.1 uncultured Polyangiaceae bacterium | reverse complement strand
CTCTCGCCGCGCAATCAGGGCCCCTTTCGCGTGCTCAACTGCGCGGCGGTGCCGGCCAATCTGCTCGAAAGCGAGCTCTTCGGGCACGCTCGCGGGGCCTTCACGGGGGCCGTGCGCGACGTCCCTGGGCATGTGCAGCTCGCCCACCGCGGCACGTTGTTCCTCGACGAAGTGGCCGAGCTACCGTTGGAGCTCCAAGCAAAAATGCTGCGTGTGCTCGAGACCCACACGGTGATCCCCGTGGGCGGTCGCGAGCCCATCCCGGTCGACGTGCGCATCGTCTCGGCGACCCACCGCGCGCTGCGAAAAGAGGTGGAAGCCGGCCGTTTTCGCGCCGACCTGATGTTTCGCCTGCGGGTCATCCCTGTGTTTTTGCCTCCGCTGCGCGAGCGCTCGGGGGACGTGCGCCTCTTGTGCGAGCACTTCGTGGCGCAAATGAACGGGCACGGTCGGCGCCGCGTGGAGCAGATCGCCCCGGTCGCCTTCGAGGCCCTCGAAGCCTACGATTTCCCCGGTAACGTGAGGGAGCTGCGCAACGTCATCACGTACGCGTTCGCCATCGGCGAGGGGCCCGTTCTGCTTCCCTCCGATCTCCCCCCCGAGGTGCTCGAAGGCCTGCGGCAACCGGCGGTCGAGGGCGCATTTGTCTCGGACGAGCCGAGCTCACCCGCGCGCTCCCCCGAGGCCGAGCGTATCCACGTAGCCCTCGCGCGGGCCGACGGCAGCCGTGACCGCGCCGCGAAGAGCCTGGGCATGAGCCGCGTCACCTTGTGGCGGCGCATGAAAGAGCTCGGACTCTTGTAGCGCCGAAGCCGTCGCGCCCTATCCCACGCTTGTCAGGCCGTGGCGAATCGCGAACTTTACGAGATCCACCACGTTGTGGATGTCGAGCTTGTCCATGATGTTGCGGCGGTGGGTGTCGACGGTGTGGGGGCTGATGTGCAGGGCCTTGCCGATCTCGCTGTTCGTCTTGCTCTCGGCGATGAGCTGCAACACCTCGCGCTCGCGGCCCGAGAGCAGCTCCAAGCCGCCCACCGGCCCTTCGTTGCGCATCAGCTTCACGTAGTCGTCGAGGGCCACGCCCGACACCGCGCTGCTCAAGAAGATGCGCCCTTCGAGCACCGCGCGTACGGCGTCGAGCAGCTCGGACACCGCGGCGTCCTTGAGCAGGTAGCCCGATGCGCCGGCGCGGAGCGCCTCGGCCACGTATTGCTGTTGGCCGTGCATCGACAGCACGATGACCTTGGTGCGCGGTAGCTCGTCGCGGATCTGGCGCGTCGCCTCGATGCCGTTGAGGTTTGGCATGGCCACGTCGATGACGGCCACGTCGGGCTTCTCGGCCCGCGCGAGCTTTACGGCGACCCGGCCGTCCGGGGCCTCGGCGATCACGCGGTAGCCCTCGCGCTCGAGCAACGCGCGCACACCCGCTCGCATCATGGTGTGGTCTTCGGCGAGCAAGACGCGAGGCCCCCTAGCTGAATCATTCATTTTTTTCGTCCTCCAACGGAAGCTCAACCACGATCTGTGTGCCGCGCCCGGGCTCGGCATCAATGTGCATCTCCCCGCCCAAAAAAGCGACGTGTTGGCGCATATCGGCGAGCCCTAGGCCCTTGCGTTCGGTGGGGGCGAGCACGCGCTCCGCGTCGAAGCCCGCCCCGTCGTCCGCGACCTGCACGCGAATGCGGCCGTGAGCCGCGCGCACGGCCACGATGACCTGCGATGCAGAGGCGTGTTTGCGCACGTTGTTCAACAGCTCTTTTACCGCACGAAAGAGGTAATTTCGGAGCTCCGTGTGGAGCTCCACGCGCCGGCCGGTCTCGGTCACGGTGACGGCGATGCCCGACGCCTTGCCCCAGGTGGTAGCGAGGTTCTCCAAGGTGGGCACGAGGCCCAGGTCGTCGAGCATCGCGGGGTACAAATCGAAGGTCATGCTGCGCGTTTCGGCGATGACCTGATCGAGCATCGCCACGGCTTGGTCGAGGAACGCGCCGAGCTCCGCGGGGCGGCCGAGGGACCTTTGCGCGCCGCCGAGGTCCATCTTGATGGCCGAGAGCGTTTGCCCGATCGAATCGTGGATGTCGCGCGCGAGCTTGCGTCGGGCCTCGTCGTCGGCGGCGGACACCTGCCCCGCGAGGCGACGGAGGTCGTGCTCGGCGCGGATGTTCGCGGTGATGTCGCTCAAGATCGCGCAGACCGCGTAGGGGTGCGTGCTCGCGTCGCTCAAGACGAAGCGCTGCGCTAGGAAAAAGCGCGTTTCGCCGCCCAAAACCAGCCTGTCTTCGGTCTCGTGGGTGGCCCAGTCGGCGAGCACCTCGGCGTGGCGCTCTTCCATCGGCTTCGCGAGCGATGCCGGGAGCAGCTCGTCGAGCCGCTTGCCCGGCGCCTTGGCGCGATCGATTTGCAACACCTCCGCGGCGCGCCGGTTGATCTGCACGAGGCGCCCGTCGAGCTGCGTCACGAGCACGAGCGCGGGCGTGTTGTCGAGGATGCTGCGCAATTGACGCTGGCTCCCCCGGAGCGCCGCTTCGGCGCGTTTTCGCCCTAGAAACTGGCCCACTTGGTAGCCCACCGTGGCCGCCAACGCCATCACCGCCGGGTCCTCTTCGCGCTGGTTTCGGCAATAGAAATCCATCGCGCCGAGCACCTCGCTGCCCAGTTGAATCGGAAACGCCACGCCGCTCGTGAGCCCCTCGGCGCGCGCGGTCTCTTCGAGGGCGTCGTCCCGATCGCGCTGCTCGGCCCGCCACCACATCGGCCTTTTGTCTCGCAACACGCGGCCGAGCAATGTGTCGCCGACACCTCGACGGGCCGCGCGCGAGGCGGCGACGAAGCGCGGCAACATCAGGGTGGGGGCGTGCCAGTGCTCCATGAAGCGCAGCTCTTGTTGCTTGTCGGCGAGCCAGAGACGGCCCACATCGAAGCCAAGCTCCTTGCAAACGAGCGCCAGCATGTCGTCGCCGAAGGGGCTCGCGACCGTCAGAAGATCGGCCACCGCGTGCTGAAAGTGCTCGCGATGCTGGGCCTCGCGCCGCTCGGTGATGTCCTCGCCCACCACCAAGAAGGGGCAGCCCGCGCCGAGCCCCTCGGGCGCGTCGCTCACGGTGAATCGCACCAAGCGCTCACGGCCCGCCGAGCCCACGAGGCGCGTCTCCACGGGCCGATGCCGGAAGGTCCGCGGATCGCCGAAGAGCCGCTGCCCACCGCTCGACGCGCTCACCACGTCGCCAAACGTGCTGCCGATCATCGCTTCGCTCGCCCCCACGAGGCCCCAAAAGGCCCGGTTGGCGCTGCGAATATGGCCTTTTTCGTCCAAGGTCGCGACGCCGATGACGCTCGGCGGCAGGGTCAACACGGCGCCCACACTATCGCGCGGAAGGCCATGCGGCCATCACCAGGTCGCGGTAATCTCCGCCCTCCATTCCGAACCCATCGCATGACGAAAAACCTCGATTTAGACGGCCTCCGCGCGCGCCTCTCGGCGGCCCAGAAGCACGCCGCCGAACCCCCGGAAGAGCCACGCCAAGCCGCTGTCGCCGTGGTCCTCGCCACGTTCGACGACGAGCCGTCGGTGCTCTTGATTCGACGCTCGGAGCGCGAAGGCGACCCCTGGAGCGGCCACATGGCTTTCCCCGGCGGGCGCGCCGAGCCGCAGGATGCCGATCTTTGGGCCACCGCCGTGCGCGAGACCCGCGAAGAGGTCGGGCTTGATCTCGCCGCCTTTGGCGAGACCATCGGGAGGCTCCCGGGCATCCCGGCGATGGCCCGCGGACACCGAGCAGGCCTGTTGGTCACACCCTTCGTTTTTGCCCTGCGCAGCGTGCCCGAGCTGCATTTGAGCCCGGAGGTCGACGCCATCGTGTGGGGCAAAATAGCGCACCTCAAGAGCCCCGAAGCCTCTACCATCTACCCCTATACCTTCGAGGGCCGCGTGCTCGATCTGCCCGCCTTCCGCGTCGATGAGCACATCGTTTGGGGGTTGACACATCGCATGCTTGCGAGCTTTCTCGAATTGATTGAAGGCAATGCTCATGCGTAATCTCCTGTGGCTAACTGGCATTCTGGCGTCCTTTTCCGCGTGCAGCGCGCGGCCTCCACCGGTCGATCAGGGCCCCCCGGGGCGCCCCGCCCACGAACTGCCAAGCTTTGGTCCGGCGTCGGTCACCCGGGCGCCGAACGACGCGCCCCCCGCCCAGGCCTCGGGGGGGCCCAGCGCGCCGCCGTCGGCGGGCCCTTTGCTCGCCGACGAGAGCACGCCGCGCGGCGTCGACGCGCTCAGCCGCGAGGAGCGCGAAGAGCTGTCCCGGGACTGCAAGCGCATCTCCGATCGCATCGGCCACAAGGCCAGCGAAGATCACCGCGAAAAGAGCTTTCGTGCCTACGTCGACGAGGTGCTCGACGCGGCCCCGGCGTCCCTCGTGGGTGTCCCGGACGTGGGGCGTTGCAAGGCCTTGATTCGCCGCGACGCGCGCGCACAAGAGGCCGCGGTCATCGAGCTCGAGGCCAACGAGTCCCTGCATCGCATCGGCGCGTCGATGTCCGTCGCCCGCGAAAAAGGCAGTCCTTGTGGCAACGCGGGCCCCGTGCCCGCCGACCTCGCGGCGGTGAAAAACACGCTCTATGTGCCGAAAACCGGGGATTTCGCCGAACCTGGGTGGAAGTGCCTGTTCTTCGACATCAAGGCGCCGATGCGCTGGCAATACGAGGTGCGCGTGGCGCCCGGCGGCGACGCCTACGACGCCACCGCGAAGGGCTTCCCGGTGGTCGAGGCGGACACCCCCGAGGAGCTCTATATCCACGTCGAGCTCGTGAACGGCAAATGGCCCGTGAGCCCCGACGTACTGCGTCGCCGATAGGCGCTGGCGCCCCAGCAAAAGGTCTACTAAAAAGCGAAGCCATGACCTCGAAAACTTCTTTTCTGGCGCTGACGGTCGTAGCTCTCAGTGTTGCCGCTTGCAGCAAGTCCGAAGCGAGCGCAGCGGCCCCCGCGGAGGGCCAGGGGGCGCGCGTCGAGCAGGCGCCGGCCGGTCCCGTCGAGGGCCGCTTGGTCGAGGTGAAGGCCAGTCTAGAGGGCTATTCTCCGAAGGAGATCGCGGCCCGGGCTGGCGAGACGCTCACCCTGCGCTTCACCCGCACGGCGGACAGCGAGTGCATCGCGGAGATCGTCTTTCCGAGCCTCAACATCCGAAAGCCACTGCCGCTCAACACCCCGGTCGACATCGTCATCAAGGCCGAAAAAGCGGGCGAAATCAAGTTCCAGTGCGGCATGGCCATGCTGTTTGGCAAGATCGTCGTCAGTTGAAGCGCGCGGCGCCCCTGCGCAGCCGCAACGCGTTTCCAATCACGCTCACCGAGCTCAGGCTCATG
>CAYLJT010000623.1:0-5369 GCA_964383995.1 uncultured Polyangiaceae bacterium | reverse complement strand
GGCGCGCTCGCCATCGGCGTCGATTCGGACCAACACGACGAGATGCCCGGCACCGTGCTCACCAGCATGATCAAGCGCTGCGACGTGGCCGTGTTCGACGCCGCGCTCGCCGTCGCCGAGGGCCGTTTTCAGAGCGGCGTGCGCAGCTTCGGCCTCGCCGACGACGGCGTCGGCTACGTCTCCACGGGGCCCCACGCCGCGCTCGTGCCCGACGACGTGAAGACGAAGGTGGCGGCGCTGGCGCAGCGGGTCATCGCCAAGGAAATCGTCGTCCCAGAAAAATGAAGCCGCTCCGCGTCGCGTTTTTCGGCCTGCCCTTGGCGGCGACGTTGCTGCTTCACGACGGGCACGACCTGGTCCTCGCCGCCGTTTGCAGGCGCGACGCCCCAGGCAAGCGCAGGCTCCTGCGGCTCGTGGGGCGCGAAAGATTTGAGCTCAAACCAAATCCGCAGGACCCCGCCTTCATCGCCAAAATCCGCGCTTTGCAGCCTGATCTGGTGGTCAGTTGGTTTTGGACCACGCGGCTGCCCGTCGCCGTGATGCAGGCTGCGAGGCACGGTGGCATCGGCGTGCACCCCTCGCTGCTCCCGCGGCACCGCGGCCCAGACCCGACGTTTTGGGCCATTTCTTCGGGCGATACGGAGACCGGCGTCACGGTGCACGAGCTCGCGGAGGACTACGACACGGGCTCTATCATCGCTGCGCGGCGGCTCACGATCGAGCCCACGTGGAACGCCTGGCAGCTCGCCAAGGCCCTCGACCGGCCTTCGCTGGCCCTGCTTCGAGAGACGGTCGCGCGCTACGCGCGGGGCGACATCCCCGCGAAGACGCCGCAAGACGAGGCGTTCGCCACGGAGGCGCCGACGATCGACGAGGAGGCCTGTGCGATCCTCTGGTCGTGGCCCGTGGAGCGCGTGCTCCGGCATGTGCGGGCGCTGGCTCCCGCGCCGGGCGCATGGACCGAGATCGACGGCGCATGCGTGGTGGTGACGCGGGCGGCCGCTTTGTCCGAGACACCGGCGGCGCTCCTCCCTGGGGAAGCCGCGGTGATCGATGGCCGCGCGGTCGTGCGCGCAGGCGACGGCGGGGTCCTGTTGCTGGAAGGTGAGATCGACGGTGAAGCGGCGGACGCCGACGCGCTGGCCGCCCTCGTTGGCTCCCGCGGCCTTATCTGAACGGCGTTTTCATGCGAACCGCGACGCCCCCGTCACAAAGCGGCCCCGCCCCACGCGAGGCATGGGCCTTCCGTCGCGCTCGCGATAGGATTCGCGCCCACCTGATGACACGGCTGAAACGTACGCACCCGGAGGACCCATGTCCGAAGCGGTAGAGCTTGCGAAGACCGCTCGGACGAGTCTCGCGGCCGCATTGTCCGCGCTGCAATCGAGCGACAGTTTGCCCGAGTCGGTCTTCGATCTGGCCGAGCCCATCGCCAAAGTGATGGGCATCCTGCATCGCATCGAGCGCTCGGGTGGGCAGGTTTTGGAGGGGCGAGACGTCGCGTTGCAAGAGATCCGGGGGCTGCTCTCGAAGCTGCAGCACATCAACATCGACCACCCCGTGGTGGACACGGTGACCGAAATGGTCGCGGGCTCGCTCGGTAAGGTCCACGCGTTGACGCGCATCGAGGCGGCACCCGTTGCGCCCACGGTGCCCTCCGCGCCGTCGCCCATTCAGGCCTCGCTGGCGACCACCGCGCCGCTCCCGCAAACGAGCCCCATTCCGCGCGCCGCGCCGCAGCCTGCGCACACGGCGCCCATGCCGCAGCCCGTCCCGGCCCAAGCGCCCTACCAACCGCCCGCCGCCTACGCGCCGGCCTACACCGCGCCCGTGCCGGTGCCCGCCGCGTCGCCGGTCTATCAGCCCGCGCCTCAACAAGCGGTTCCGCAGGCCTACGCGGCGCCCGCGCAACAACCGCAATACGCCCAGCCCTACCCGCAGCACCCGCAACAGGCGCTGCCGCAACAACCGCAGCAGGTTCCGCCGCAGGCTCAACCGCGCTCCACGCCACCGCCCAATGCCTACGTCCCGCCGCAGCCCGCGCAGAACAACGCGTCGTTGCCCCTGCCGCCTTCGGCGCAAGCGGCGCCGAGCGCACAAAAGAAATCCAGCAAAGAGCCGGTGTCTGCGTCGGCCATCGAGGTCGCGCTCGGCATCCACAGCGCCTCGAATTTTTACAAAGGCCTCGGCGGCAACGACGTCATCGAGCATGGCGGTATCTTCGTCGCGACCTACAAAATCCCTCGTATCGGTGCCGAGGTGGATCTTCGCGTGATGTTGCCCGGGGACTACGAGTTCTCCGCGAGCGCCGTGGTGCAGTGGTCGCGCGAGAGCGGCTCGGGCGACTCCGAGCCCGGATTTGGCGCTCGTTTTACGCGCATCTCCGGTGAAGGTCGGCAGCTCGTCTATCGCTACACACGCAATCGCGAACCGATTTTTTACGACGATCTGTGAGCCGAGGTCTCTTTGCCCCGCTCACGTCATCCCTCGTTGCGCTCGCGATAAGCCTGGCGTCGTCGACCGCGCTCGCGGTCTCCGATCCGGACCTCGATTACTGGACGATCGAGACCGATCACTTCAACGTGAGCTACGAGCGGGGCCTCGAGCCCGTCGCCGTGCGCGTCGCCGAGCTCGCCGAGTCGATCCACGCGCGCCTCAGCGAATCCCTTGGATATGTGCCCGATTCGCGCACCGAGGTCGTCCTTACCGACGACACCGACGGCGCCAACGGCTCGGCCACGTCCGTCCCCTTCAACACGATTCGGCTGTTCGTCACCGCCCCCGACGACATGTCGCCCCTCGGCGACTACGACGATTGGTACCTCGATCTCGTCACGCACGAGTACACGCACATCCTCCACACCGACAACATCTCGGGCGTCGCGTCCATCGTCAACGCGGTGCTCGGCAAGACGCTCTCACCCAATCAAATCCAGCCCCGTTGGGTGCTCGAAGGGTTGGCGGTGGTCAAAGAGAGCGAGCACTCGAGCGCGGGCCGCCTGCGTTCGAGCCTGTTCGACATGTTCCTGCGCGCCGACGTGGTGGCCGATCGCGTGGTGGGCCTCGATCAAATGTCGTCGGGGCCCTGGCGCTACCCCCAGGGCAACGTCTTCTATCTGTATGGCTCGCGTTTCTTGGCGTGGATTTCGGACATTTACGGCCCCAACACCATGCGCGCGGTTTCTGCCGACTACGGCGGACGCATCGCGCCGTGGGCCATCAATCGCTCCATTCGCAGGGCCACTGGCCGCACGTACACCGAGCTGTACGAAGGGTTCCGCGAGTATCTCGATCGCCGCACCAAGGACCAAATCGCCGCCGTCGACGCGCGCGGTCGCCGCGAAGGCGTGCGCCTCACGACGCACGGCTATCAAGTCGCCTATCCGACCTTCGTGCCGACCATCGCGCGCCGTGATCCAAAACGCGCCGAGGTCGTCTACTTTCGCAACGATCAGCACGAACGAAGCGGTCTTTATCGCTTCTATCTCGACGAGGCCGGGCAAGGCCGCGAGCCCGAAGAGGAGCTCGTCGCGCGCACCAACGACGTCTCCACGGCGTCGTACGGGCCCGACGGCGCGCTCTATTTCACGAACGTCAGGCCCCACAAGAACGTCTACCCCTTTCACGATCTCGTGACGCAGCCGCGCGGTGAAACATCGCCGCGAGGCGACGAAAAAAGCCGCCGCGTGCTCACCGAAGGCGCCCGCGCGCTCTCGCCCGACATCAGCTCCGACGGCCGCGACATCGTGTTCACCGCCAATCGCAGGGGCACGACCTACCTGCGCATCGCGCGGGTCGAGCCCGAGGGCACGCTCACGAACGAGCGCACCTTGGTGCCGAGCGCGCGCTACGAACAGGCCTACACACCGCGCTTTTCTCCCGACGGTCGGCTCGTGGCCTACAGCGTGTGGACCGCCGGGGGCTTTCGCGACATCCGCATCGTGGACGTGGCCGCGGGGACCTTCGTCAACGTCACGCTCGATCGCGCCCTCGATCTGCAACCGAGCTGGTCGCGCGACGGAAAGACCCTTTATTTCAGCTCCGATCGCGGCGGCATCTTCAACGTGTACGCCTACGAGCTTGGCACGAAGAAGCTCTCGCAAGTCACCAACGTGGTGCTCGGCGCCTTCCAACCAGCCGTGGGCGACGACGGAAAAACCCTTCTCTACGTGGGGTACACGACGCACGGCTACGACCTCTATCGGATGGAGCTCGACCCCTCGAAGTACCTCACGCCCCTCCCACCTCCCGACGACCGACCGGATCCGCCCACCGAGCCCTCGGGCGTTCGCATGAAGAAACAGCGCTATTTCGCGCTGCCTACCCTCGCGCCGCGCAACTATTCGTTTGAGCTCAAACCAAGTTCTTACGGCCCCAACGCGCTCACGCTCACCACGACGGGCAGCGACGTGGTGGGCTTGCACGGCTTCTCGCTCTCGGTCACCGCCGATCCCGACGCGCCCGATCCGATCGTGTCCGCAACCTACGCCTACCGCAGGTTGCCCTTCGACATGTCGGCGCGCCTGTTTCACACCGTCGCGCCCCGCGCCGACTACCGCATCGGCGATCAAAAGCCGCTCTACGACGAGCGCATCAACGGCCTCACCACGGCCGTCTCGTACCCGATCAACGAGGCCTTCGGCACGCACGGCCTCTCGCTTTCCTACACGATGGCGCATTTCTCAGGCGATTTGCCCGTCGCGAGCGCCGTCGATCCCTACGCGACCACGACCGTGAAGCCCGCGCAGGGCACCCTTGGCCTGGTGCACGTCGGCTACGGCTATTCGAGCGTCGAGGGCTCGGCCATCACGCCCGGCGCGCGTCGCGGCTTTTCGGTGGGTCTCGGTGTGGACTTCGCCGACGAAGAGACGGCCAGCACCTCCACCTTTCGCGGCTTCAACTACTCCGCCGCTGCGTATTTCCCCATGCCCTTCGCCCACGCGCTGGCCGTGCGCAGCTCGGGCGCCATCGCCGCGGGCAACTACGCGCGGGCCGGCTTCTTCTACGTGGGCGGCTACGACCTCGAAAACACGTCGCTCATCGACAGCATCTCGACACGCGTCTTCGACGGCGCGTTCGTCTTGCGCGGCTATCCACCCGGTTCCTACGGCGGAAAGTCGTACGCCCTCGAGACCGCCGAGTACCGCTTCCCCATCGCCATCGTCGATCACGGTGTGGCGACGCTCCCGGGCTATCTGCGGCGCATCGACGGCAGCCTGTTCGTCGATTGGGGCGGCGCGTGGACCAACTTCGACGAGGACGCGGTCGAGCTCTTTCACGAGGGCTACCTCGTCGACTCGCCCCAACTGCACACCTCGGTGGGCGCCGAAATCTGGACCCAAGTGACCCTCGGCTACTACCTCACGACC
>CAYLJT010000622.1:0-5379 GCA_964383995.1 uncultured Polyangiaceae bacterium | reverse complement strand
AGAGGGACTGTCGCGATGATCGCCACTCGGTCTTTGGGGGTCGTGAGCTCGGCGAAATCCACGCGCACGTCGTCGTCCGACAGGGTGGCAATGCCGAAGGGCGCCTTGCGCACGATATGACAGAGACGCGTTCCACAACGGGCATAGAGAAAACGCCCGTCTCCCAGCAGGAAGTTGAACGAGCCAAAGTCCGAAAGCGTTGATGCCACGCCCGCCACCGCGTCGAAGAGCGCGCTCGTCTTTTTGGGGTAGTCGGAGAATGAGCGACGCAGGGTTTCGAGCAAATAACAAAAGGCATGCTCGCTGTCGGTGGCCCCAACCGGTCGATAGTACCCCAGCGGTAGCTTTTTCACACCTCGTAGCGAGCCATTGTGCGCAAAGACCCAGTGGCGCCCCCACAGCTCGCGCACGAAGGGGTGCGTATTTTCCACCGACACCGGGCCGTGGGTGCGTTTTCGCACATGGCCAATGGCCAAAAGGGTCTTGATGGGGTTTTCCGAGACGAAGCGCGCAAGGGGGCTATCGGCCGCCGCGCTGGGCTCCAAAAACAAGCGCGCTGCCCGGCCTTCATAGAGACCAAGGCCCCAACCGTCGGCGTGGGGGCCGGTGCGTCCACCCCGCTGGCGCAGACCCCGAAACGAAAACACGATGTCGGTAGGGACGTTGCAGTCCATGCCCAAGAGCTCGCACATGGCAAGGCGAAGCTACCACCGTTTTTCGGCGAATACGCACAAAAACCAGGTGGTCAGGCCGCGTCGTTCGCGAAGTATGTCGTCAGTTCCAGGCGCAGCGGCTCGGCCTCTTTGGGGGTGTAGAAGGTCTCGCACAAAAGCTCCGCGTGCCCGTCGCTCAGCACCACGTCGTAGACGGTCGACGGTCGCCGTCCGCCGCTCGTGCGCGCGCGAACCTCGGCCTGGGGCAGGGAAGAGAAGCTGACGTAGCGCCGACCGAGGTCCAAAGAGCCCACACCCCACGCGCGAAATCCAGCCAAATTCTCGCGTGAAATGTACAACCTCGGGCGTGAGAACAGGGCCACGAGGCCCCCGAACAGGAGCCCCGCGGTCACGCCAGCGACGACCAAGACAAGCACCGTGAAACCGGTCTCGTGCAGGGGAAGCTCGAAGAAGATGTAGACCATGGCAGGGAAGCCCAAGAGTCCAGGTAGGACAGCGAGGGGTACGGCGAAGACCGCTGTTCCCCAGCCCGAGCGCGGCAGGAAAACCTCCCGATCGGGCCGGGTCTCGCGGGCGGGAGCGGTGCGAAAGGGCCCAGCTACCGGGGCGCTCAAAGCACCCTTCTTTCCGCGCCATCGCCCCGCCACGCCCATTCCAATCAAGGCCAGTGTCAAAACCGGGAGCGCGAGCCAGCCGCCCATGAACGGCTTCTCGATGGCCGCCCCGCAGGCGCCGGGGACGTGGAAGCACGGCACCTTCGCGCCAGGAGGGAAGCTCGTGAGCCGGGCAGAAGCGGCCTCGCGGGAGGGGAGCGGCGCGGTCACCTCGACGCCCACCACACAGGTGTCGCCGCCCTGGACGTCGACCTGGAGCCAAGGCACGAAGCCCTCGCCGGAGCGGCGAACTTCGGCCGCGTTCACCAGGCAAGAGCCGACCGTGCTCCAGCCGAAGAAGGCGTGGAGCACATGGTAGCTGAAGGGGAGGAGGAAGAGCCCGAGGAGGAGGGCGTTTCGCGCGCGGAACGCGGCGGCGGTAGGGAAGGTCGGACGGAGGGCCGGAGGGGTTGCTGCGCTCACTCGATGCTGATGGACACCGTAGCATCCACCGCGTTCGAGCCGGTACCCCGGAATTGCAGCACCTGGTTACCGTCCCAGCCGTTTTCGTACTTGATGAGGTTCTCGTCGGTGCCGAAGTCGTCGTCGCCCGACAGCTCGCCCGTGGAGTAGTCTTCTTCCATCAGGCCGCCGAAGATACAGATCTTCTGTCCATCGCCGAGGGGCACGTCATTCAGGTCGATGTACATGGGGCTCGCGGGCTTCCAGGTGGAGTACTCGCCCATGCTGATCCAGCTTCCTTCAGGCATGTAGAAGATGTCGAGCACCTCGCCGCCGCTCTGGCAAGACACGACCTTGCTCTCCTTCGTGGGGTAGCGGATCGAAATGTTGCCGTAAAATTCCAGGTTCGAGCCCGTGTCGGTGCCGCCGATGTGCTGCAGCGAGTCGAGCTGGATGCGCATGTTACCGATGTTTTTGTTGCACTCGCGCTCGCTGTAGTCGGTCGTGAAAGCCAGCTTGGTGACCTCGTTGTCAAGGTAAGCCAGCTTGTACGCGATGGGAGCTCCGGGCGACTCCTGCGAGTAGTTTCCGCCGTTCTTGACATAGCCCAACAGGCCCTCGAAGCCGCTGATCACGCCCGTCGCTTCGCCGCCCGCGCCGCCAATCACAAAGGCCTTGATGGTCGACGCGGCCAACGTCTGCGTGCTCTCCGTGGAGACGCTCGCGTTCACGTCGATAGCCCCTTTGTAGGCCGCCTCGAGCGCCGCCTTGACGGTCTCCGCCGAGTCGTTCGACTCGATCGAGAAGATGACGCGCCGACCGTAGGTAATCGACTGGATGTAGAGCGGAGGGCTCGCCTGGTCGACGTAAGGCTCCAGATCGTCGACGGTCACCGAAGGATCGAAGAAGTCTTTTGGCGTCGTCGGGGTGTCCACGTCAATCGTGTAATAAGCTTGGGTGAAGTTCACGAGGATCTTCGTGCGCTTCTCGGTCGAGCTCCAATCGAAGCTAGCGGTGATCTCCGGGCCACCAGGCCAGTTGACGCCGGCGCCGAGGGCCGTCGCGATTTGAGACTCGCTGTGCACCTCGACCACGTCGAAATCGAGCGAAGCGGGGGTCGCCCCCGTCACCCCGCCAGCGAGGATGTCGTTGCGAACCTGCCTGAAGGCCGACAGGCTAGGATCGTCCATTTGGCCCACCGGGCTGTTGGCGATGTTCTCCAGAGACACGCTGAACGTCACCGGCGCGAGCTGCACGCCGACCGGGGTCAACAGACCGTTTTGGGCTTCTTCGCCGCGCACCACGAGGCCCGGCCAGAGGGTCGCCGAGTTGGGCTGAAAGGCCACGAACTTGTCGTAGTGGACGGTCTCGGAGAAGTGCCGGTAGGTGCAGAACTCTTCGCCCTCTTGACCATCGGCGGGGCAGTCGGCGCCCACGCAGTCCGTCTCGCTCTTCGGCATGGCGGCCGGCAAGACGAGGTCAGGAATACCCCAGACGTACTCGTCGATCGCCTGGTGGCCCTTGGACACGCTCTCTTTGCTGGACTTGCGCCCGCTCGTTTCTTCGGTCTCTCCGGTCAAACAGCCAGGAACAGCGAGCAACGTGAGCAATACCGCAATCGTCGAGGTGGTTCGTGTCATGGGTGGCGCCCATGTGCACCGTGTGTGCCAAAGGTGCGACATGGACGCACAGGTGGTTTTTCCGAAAAAGGATGCAAATTCAAGAGAACGCACCACTGGGGCACGGCTTCCCCTGGATGGTCGATGATCCATCCGGGGCGCACATGAAGTGCAATGAAAGCCACCGAACGCGTCAGTCGGGCTCCACCAGGATGCGCTGGCTCCGATCGACGTAATAGTAACGCTCGTAACCAGCGCGTTGGAAGGTCAGGGCCCCGAAGGCATTGACCACGACGGCGAACAGCCCCGCGGCCCAAAACGGAGCCGACAAGCGTCGGCCGCCGACCGCCACCATCGCCAGCAAGAAGGGGGCGACGTCGTTCGAGAAGCGATAGCCGAACTGGAGCCAACCGCTGTTTTGGTAGAGCAGGCTCGGGAGCAACACGACGAGCGCCGTGACGCCCAACGCCAAGTGGGTCGAGCCGCCCCGTCGGGGCCACAGCGCATAGACGTAGAACGGGCTCGTGAGCCAGAGGGCCAGTCCGTGTCCATTGACTCGGAAAGCGCTCCCGCCCTCGCCCGAGAAGGGCAGCCCCGCGAAGACGATCGAGAGGTTGCGACCGAGGTAGTGCGTCGAGAACAGACCCCATTTTTCGATGCGCGTGCGCCACGCGACCGTCAAGAGGCCGTGGCCGAACTCGAAGGGATCTGCGAAGCGAGCAGCGTTGTGCCAAAGGAGGAGGCCCAACACGCCGGCCGCAGGGAGCGCGAAGAGGGTCAGTCGACGAAGGAGGTCTTTTCCGGGCTCGTCGGCGCTCCGACTGACCTGGAAAGCTTCCCAGAGAAAGAACAGCGACGCAAAGCCGAGCGGCGTGCGCGTCGCGAAGCCGAGGCCCAGGCACAGGCCCGCTAGCACGGGGCGTTCGGCCCCGAGCGACAGCCAAAGAAACAAGGCTCCAAGGGCCGCACCCACCACGTGCGCCGCGAACCACACGGTGCCTTGCACGGCCGAAAACCAATACACCGTACCAAACGCGAAGAGCAGCGCGAGGGCGATGTTCTCGTTCGTGCTCCGACGGCTGCGACCGAGGGCGCTGAGCTTGTCCAGGGCTAGAAACAAAAGGGCAGGTGCCAAGCCCGCGAGGCCCAGGAAGAACAGGCCGTCGTGCACCTTCTCGGGGGAGCCCGCGAGGGCCACCGACGGCAACAACAGCACCGCTGGAAAGGGCGGGAAGCTCACGTAGTGCTTGCCCTCGAACAGCGCAAAGTCGTTGTTGCCCGTGTAGGCCGGCGGTGGCCCCCCGAGGTCGAGGCGCCCGTGAAGCCAACTGTCGGCGAGCAGGGCAAAGTGGTTGTAGGGCGTGTGGTCCTTGAACAGGGCAGGAGACGCGGTGGCGAAGAGGACCGCGCTGACGAGCGCGTAGAGGGCGACGGCGACCGCCAGGGGTCGAGGACCTCGGCGAGGTCGTGCGTCGGACGTGGTGCCTTGGGCGTCGCCCATCCGCGCGGAACTACCACAGAAGCGCGGCCTCGGTTGGCAAACCCTTTCTTTCCCCGACGGCCGTGCTATCCCTCGCGCCCTTCGCATGGCGCACTTTGCCTACAACGCGCACGACATCGACATCTCCGGCATCTCCGTCGACCGCGAGCTGTCGGTGGCCTTCCTCGATCAGGCGCTCGCCGACGTAGGCGTGAGCGCGACGGGACCCGGGCGCGTTCAGGCGCGGATCTCGCGCAGTGGCCGCGAAATCGTGGTTCACGGTCGCGCCGAAGCGCCCCTCCGCATGCCATGCGCGCGTTGCATGGAGCCTGCGGCCTTCACGGTGGACGGCGAGATCACCCTGCTCTTGAAGCCGGTTCCGTTGGCGCCCCCCGCCAAGGCGGTGAAGGCGGGCGCCGCCAACGGCAAGGCCAAGAGCAACGCCGAGCCCGAGTACGAAATTGGCCCCGGAGAGGCCGAAATCGATGTTTTCGACGGCGAAAACGTGGTGCTCGACGAGAATCGCAAGCCCAACTACGATGACGTCTCGA
>CAYLJT010000621.1:0-5402 GCA_964383995.1 uncultured Polyangiaceae bacterium | reverse complement strand
GCCGAGTGCTGCGAGAAGCGCTCGCGCGTCGTGGCGTTCGGGTCGATCGCCGGAGCGGTGACCATGACGTCGGGCGGCGGGGGCGGTAGCTCTTGGCACATCAACTGATTGCGCACGAAGAGACCGCGGAACACCGGGGACGTTTGCTCCGCGTGGCCGGCCGCTGCAAGCCAACCGCCCTGGGTCAAGAGCCCCGCGCGATGATCGGGGTCGAAGACGGCCTTCACCCAGGTGTTCTCGTCGGCGGGGACCGGTGAGTAGTTGTAGAGCTTCGCGAGGGGCGCGTTGATGAACGTGTATGACAACGACAGGAGCAGCTCGATGCCTCCGTCGAGCTCCCAGACCACGTGGTCCATGAACCGCGAAGTCTCCTCCTTCATGTAGCCAACCATTTGCGGCGAGAAGTTGGGGAACAAGACCGGGTCCTTCGACATGTTCTCCATCTTGTCGAAGCGGAGCCACTGACGATAAAAGTTCTTGAACCCTTCTTTGGCCTTGGGGTCCTCGATCATGCGCCGGGCCTGCGCCTCGATTTGTTCGGGCGTATCGAGCTCACCGGCGTCGGCGGCCGCGAACAGCTCCTGATCGGGCATCGAGGCCCAGAGAAAGTAGGACAGGCGCGACGCAACCTCGTGGGGTGTGAGCTTGACGATGTTGGGGTCGGCGGTCGAGCCTTCAATGCCATTGTCCACCCGATAGAGGAACTGAGGCGATTGCAGCATGACCTCGAGGACGGCCTCGAATCCAGCTTGGACCGACGCGTCAGCGGGCTCCTTCAGCGCCAGGGCGCCGGCCTTCGTGCTCGTGTAGGTGTCCTTCAAGATCTGCTTCTCTTCGGCGTCCAGGGGGCGCCGATAGGCCTTCTCGCCGAACTGGCTGATGAAGATGTCGGCACACGCGTCGTCGCCAATCGCGACCGGGTCGCAGGGCAAAAAAGCGGGATCGGCGAGCGCTGTGACCGCCAACGACTCTGCAGCGGACAGGTAGATTTCGGCCTGGCTCTGCGAGACGCTCGACGCATAAGCGTTGTTGTCGTAGCCGTAGACCTTGCCGGCGCTGAGGAAGCTGTTGCCGGGAGCCGTGGTGTCGCCCAAAAGGTCACGCACGGTGTTGTTGTACT
The DNA here is from genome assembly GCA_964383995.1 of uncultured Polyangiaceae bacterium. Classification (GTDB taxonomy): domain Bacteria; phylum Myxococcota_A; class Polyangia; order Polyangiales; family Polyangiaceae; genus CAYLJT01. Next base: position 4,282 of record CAYLJT010000621.1, on the reverse strand, counting down.
CGGCGGGGCTCAACAGGCGTGCAGGTGTGGGACCGATGCGGCTGCCCACGCAGGCGGCAGGCCCGGGATCCTCGGGCGGAGGATCATTCGGCGGCGGATCGTTCGGCGGCGGGTCGTTCGGGGGAGGGTCGTTCGGCGGCGGTGACGTCGTCGTCGTGGTGCCGGCGGGGGCTGCCTTCGTGCTGGTGTCGGAAGAAGAGCAACCAACGAACAGAGCAAGCGCGGTTGCCACGATCACAAGCGAGCCAGGAGCCTTGATACCCATAGTCGCCTATGTTCTCAGCTAGGAGCCAATCTGTCAAGGCGGGAGGCGAACAAAAAGCTTCGTCTTTTAGGCGAAAAATCCCGTAGGTTCGCGCATATAGTGCGCCCAATATTCCCGCCCTCCACCCCACCTTCCATCCCGTTTTTCCGGTAGTTTGGCCTGCGCGCCATCGCTAGGAAGGGGCTTTGGACTACCGCTATCAAGGAATCCCGCTGGGCTGTGATTTCACGCAATCTGGCTAGGAAAGTGCTAAGCACGCTCGTCCGACATGCCCCGACGTCTCCCTTTGTCCGCGCTCCTCCTGGCTAGCTTCATCGGATTTTCCGCGGGCTGTGGCTCTTCGTCGCCGCCTTCGGGCGGGCAATCCTCCGCGACGACGGGCACCGGAGGTGGGGGTGGCGGCGCGGGCGGCGCGGGCGGCGGTGGTTTTGCCGAGCTGCCTTCGGATTGGGACGAGGCCGTCCGTCTCCCCACGATCGTGGACGAAAATCCAGCCAATGACGTGCTCGAAGTCACGCTGCATGCTACGACCGGAATGGGCGAGTACATCCCCGAGGCGCCGTCGCCCATTTGGGGCTTCGAAGGGACGAGCCCCGGACCGCTGTTGAGGGGGCGCAGGGGGGATCGGATGATCGTTCATTTCAAGAACGATTTGGCGGTGCCCTTGACCATCCATTGGCACGGCATGCGGGTGCCGAATGACATGGATGGCGCCCCGATGGTCGTATCACCGATCGAGCCAGGGGCCCAGTTCGACTACGACTTCACGCTGCCCGACCCGGGGACGTATTGGTATCACCCTCACGTGGTGTCCAATCTGGAGGTGTCCATGGGGCTCTATGGGGCCATCGTGGTGGATCCGGCCGAAGGCGACTCCGACCCACTGGCATCCTTCGAGATGCCCGAAGCCACGCTGGTGCTCGACGATGTGGGCGTCGAGGCCGACGGCACCCTCTCGCCCTACGACAAGCACGGTAATCTCGGCGATTTCTTCGGGCGCGAAGGCGACATTCTGCTGGTCAATGGCAAGGTATTGCCTACCATCAAGGCCCAACCCGGGCTGCCGCTGCGCCTGCGGTTCGTCAACGCGGCCGTCGCGCGCTATTTCGTGTTGGCCCTCGAGGGCCACACCTTCTCCCAAATTGCCACCGACGGTGGGCTCATGACGGCGCCGAAGAAGGTGGCGGAGCTGCTCGTGGTGCCGGGCGGGAGGGCCGAAGTGGTGCTCACGCCCAAGGGGCAGCCGGGCGAGCTGCTGACCATGCGCTGGTTGCCATTCGACAGGGGATATTGCACCGACTGCCGCGATCCGGAGGACCTCTTCTTCATCGAGCTCGTCGACGGTCCTCCCCCGCAGGACGTCAATCTACCAGAAGCGTTGACGACGATAACGCCCATCGACACGACAAACGCCGCCGTTCAGCAAATCGACTTGACCCAAGTGACGGTGAACGGTGAGGTTGTCTTAGGCATCAACGGCCAGGCCTTCGGTGAAGGTGTCACGTTGCTGGCCGCGGTCGGCGAGACGCAAATCCTCCGCGTAAACAACACGACGGAGGGCGACCACCCGTTTCACCTCCATGGCTATTTCTTCCAGCCCATCGAGGTGGGCGGGGTGCCCTACGGCCCCACCGAACAATGGGATACCTTCAACGTGCCCAAGAAGCAGTCAGCCGATCTCGCGGTCTATTACGACGGTCGCCCGGGGATGTGGATGCTGCACTGCCACATTCTCGATCACGCGGAAATCGGGATGATGGCGATGCTTCACGTCATGCCTTGATGCCGCGCCTCTGCTTCTTGGCCCGTTCGACCCAAGATTCTGCTAGGGTCCGCTCGACTGGACCTGCTCGCCCGGAGTGACCTGTGACGAAGTACCTTGCAACGTGCGCGTTTCTTACCCTGATCGGCGTAGCCGCCGCCACGACCTCGGGCGGCTGTGGCGGCAACGACAGCGGCAGCGGCGGCGCCACGATGATGACCGCCGTAACGACCATCACGACGTCGGGCGACGCCACCACGAGCACGACCACCACCAGCACCAGCACCGGCACGCCAGACGGCTGTTTCGACTACACGGCGTTCGACGCGACCACGCCCACGACCACGCTCTCAGGCGACGTCATGCCGATTTTCCAGAGCACCTGCGGTCTCTCGTCGACCTGCCATGGTGCCGAGTCCGCGGCCCCGGGCCAACCATTCTTGGCCCCGCCCCCCGGCAACCCGCCAACGGCGGCTCAAATCACCGAGTTCTTCAACCAGGTGGTGGGTCACCCAGCCACGAACGAGCCGGGCATGAACATCATTGAGCCGGGAGACCCCTCGATGAGCTTCATGATGCACAAGCTCGACGCCACCTTCACCTGTCCGGACCACGACTGCCAGGCCGCCGAGTGCGGCGCCTTCATGCCGCTCGGGCCCAACATGCTGGCCGCCGACAAGCGCGACATCATTCGACGTTGGATCGCGCAGGGCGCCAACAACGATTGACGGCCGCGCGCTGCGTCGCGGCGCAAGACGGCCTCGGGTTCGCGACAACCACGCAGTGGCCTGCGTCTTTGGCCGCGCGACGCGGTCGCTACGGGTTGCGCGCGCAGCGGAAGCCGACCGAGCTGCTTCGCTTGGTGGGATCGCTCTTGAAGCGGGTCGAGACGTAAACGCCGCTGGCCGCCGAGTTGAAGCTCCCGCCACGGTGTACGCGCTCGGTGCCGGAGACGAGCGCGGAGCAGTCGGTACAGGGGTTGACGTAATTGGCAGCATGCCAGTCGAGGGTCCACTCGTTGACACTGCCGGCCATATCGGACTGACCCCATAAGCCGTCGCCGGTGGTCGACTTCGAGCCCACGGGCAGCGCGTCCGCCACCGTGCAGCCGGCGACACCGTCACCGCCCGTGGCGGCGCAGTCGTAGTTTGCGTGCGCGTAGTCGAGGCCCGAGCCCCAGGGGTACTCACGCTGGAGGGAGCCGCCAGCAGCCACGTAGTTCCACTCGGCCTCGGTCAATAGATAGCCACCGTCCCAAGCGCAGAAGGCGAAGGCCTCAAACCAAGTCTGGCAGTTCGTAGGCGACTTTTCGTAGGCGCCGGGCATGGCCGTCCATGTGGACTGGAGGCCTCCTTGGCAGGAAAGGGCGGTCTTCAGCGCGGCCGTCGTGGCGGTGAGCGAAGCGTTCCAGTTGACGTCCCAGCCGCTATTGGCAATGTACGGGTGGGCGCCCGAACCGGCCGCGGGGGGATTGGCCTGGGTGCCCAAGTTCTGGTTCACGAAGGCGCGGAAACGCCCCACCGTGACCTCATAGCTGTCGACGCGAAGATTGCTGATCGTCGCCGGGTTCGTCATGGTCAGGTGCATGATCCCGTCGTAGCTGCGGTAGTAGGTGCCGCAGGACACGAGCTGGCTCTCACAGCAATAGTCCGTGCCGCTTGCCCCGCAGTCGTTCCCGGCACCCGGGCCACCGCCCTGACAGCTCACGGGGGACGGCATCACGTCGGGAGCGCCGCAATGCCCATCGCACACGCCGGTGACGAGGTTGCACGACGCCGAAGCGCAGTCGACCTTGGACGCGCAGGCGGCACATGTGTTGTTTTTGCAATTGCCACTCTTGCAATCCGTCAGCGCCGTGCAAGCCGTGCCATTGGCGCACCCCGGACAGGTGCCGCCACCGCAGTCGACCCCCAGCTCAGCGCCGTTTTTTACGCCATCGGCGCATGTCGGAGACTGGCACGTACCGCCCGAGCACGACAGTGTGGAGCAATCGGTGCCCAGGACGCAGTCGAGGCCGACGGCGCAACCTGGGCAGGTGCCACCGCCACAATCGATATCGGTCTCAGCGCCGTTCATCATGCCGTCGCTGCATGTCGGCATTCCACCGGAGCTCGTGGTGGTCGTGGTCGTCGTGGTGGTGGTCGTGGTCGTCGTGGTGGTGGTCGTCGTGGTGGAGCCGCCGCCCATACCGCCGAAGCCACCCATGCCACCCGTGCCGCCCATCCCTCCAAAGCCGCCAAAGCCGCCAAAGCCCC
>CAYLJT010000620.1:0-5422 GCA_964383995.1 uncultured Polyangiaceae bacterium | reverse complement strand
CCGACGATCGGCCCGAGATCGCTGCACTGGAGTGCGGTCTCGTCAGGGGCCGGCTTGCAGAGCGCCGTGCAGTCGAGGGTGCCGGCGTCGTCTGCCGCGTCGAGCTCCGACGCGGTGACGGTGACCTTCACCTCGTCGTCCCTCGGCTGTGGCTCGCAGCCGTCGGTCGACGACCCGCAGCCGGCGTTGAGCAGCGAGCTGAAAAGCGCGGCAAGCCCGATGGTTCCCAGGGTTCGGTTCATGACGGTCCTCCCGGCCGAGGGATCGGCCGTTCAAGAAGGCTTCGAGCGAGGTACCATGAGAGCGCGGTTTGGGTCGTGACGCCCGAAAATTCGCGCCCGCCCCTGGAAAGAGGGACGGGGAGACGGGGCCCTCCCGCTGGCCCGTGCCCGGGGCCAGCACTCCGAAGTGGCATGACCCTTCCACGCCGCGAGACGAGACGCTGTTTGAACCGCCAAAATCGAACAAGCTCGTCGGTAACGTGAACGGCTTCGACCTCGAAGCGGGGCGTTGTCATCGGAGCGGGAAATCGCACGGCGCCTCGGGCTCACCGGCAGCAACGACGAGCTTTGGTCGCAAGACCGCTCGGGAGTTCTGGACACGGGTGAAGCCATGGACTTGATGGGAAACGCGCTGTAAGAGGTTGTAACGCGGCCAATCCTGAGCGCTGCGCGGGACGGCTCTCGGTTCTCCCGATAGCCGTTCCGTCTACGCGCCCGTTCGCCCCAGGATCTGTCGTTCCTTCGCCCGCGACAGGGTTCGCACCGCGTAGCGTCCGTCGACTTGCCTCGGCGGTGGACCTTCCAGCGTCTGCGCCCAGCTCAGCGTGTCTCGGACAGTCTGCGCCAAGGGGCGATGTTTCAGTCCGGCGTTTACCGCCCTTTCAGGCAGGATCGCCATCATCCCCGCTTGCTCCGGGTCGGGCAGCCACAGGGGTAGCTCCGACCACGGGGTCACGTCGGTGAGGCGCTCGGGCTCGACCCAGGCGACCTCCGCGGCCGCGCCCACCTCCGCCCGGACGGTATCCAAGAAGCTCTCGCGCGTCCTCGGCAGTCCCACCGCGTTGAAGGTGCCTCGCTCGTGCCCCGTGGCAAGGTCGACCAACCACGCGGCCAGGTCGCGTACGTCGAGCACCGCCGTGGGTGCCTCGCGGGGCAGGGGCGCCAGCACCCGACCTCCCTCGGCGAAACGTGACGGCCAATAGCTGAAGCGACCGGTCGGATCGTGCGGCCCGCCCAAGAGACCCGGCCTTACCACGACGCTTCGTTCGCCATACGCCGAGCGCACGACCTCTTCGCACGCGGCTTTCAGGGCGCCATAGCCCTTGCCCACGTCTTCGTGGTCAGGCGCTGGCAAGGTGGGCGAGTCCTCCGTCGGCGCCGTGCTCAGGTCGCGGTAGACGGACACCGTGGACACGAAGACATAGCGGTCGGTGCGGAGCTTCATGGACTTTTCGACCACCCTCGGCACGAAGCCGCAGGTGTCGATCACCGCGTCCCAGCGCCCTTTCATGAGCGGGCCAAGGTCACCGTCGCGGTCGCCGCACAGCTTCCTTACCTCTGGAAAAAGATCGGGCTGGGTGAGCCCCCGCGAGAAAATGGTCACGTCGTGTCCGCCACGCAGGGCCGCCTCCACCACGTGCCTACCCAGGAAGACGGTCCCGCCGAGGACGAGCAGAGCCATGGGCCTAGCGCTACTTCGCCGCGCGCTTCGGCTTTTTCGCTTTGGCTTCGGCTTTTTTCAGGTTTTCGGTCACGCGAAACTGGACGATCTGCCGAATGAGATCGAGGGGCATGGGCTCGTCGAGCGGGAACTGAACGGAGCCTTTGGCCACGTGGTAGCGCGCCAGCTCTTTCTGGAAGGCGCCCATGCCGGAGGGGGCAGGGTAGAGCCCAATATGGGCTTTCCACGCGGCGAAATGCACCAGGTTGCCCTTCTGGAAGAAGGTCGGCATCTGGTAGCTTATCTTCTCTGTCGCGTCGGGGGCGGTCTTTTGGATGGTGGACCGAATCGACTCCAGGATCGGGCGAACCTCCTCAGGACAGGAGGCGATGTACTCGTCGATGGTCGTCGGGGCGCTCGCAGCAGGCTTCATGGCGAGCGGCAGTATCGAGCGCGCGGGCGACGACGGCAAGGACATTCGCCGCCCGTCGCGAGCTCATGGCAGGGTGAAGGTGGGGTCGCACGCGTAGCTCACGCAGGTCTCACCCCGGGTGGGCCAGCTCGTCACCTCGTAGCCGTTGTCGCAGGTAGGTGCGAGGGAGACGGCGCAGGCGTTGCGGTCCATGCAACCATCGAACACCAGGCAACGATCGGCATCTCGGACGTACGCGCCCCGGTGTCCGAACGGACATAGGATCCGGGGCGGAGCGTCGCAGCGCGCCGTGGCGACGGGCAGCTTGACGAACACCTGGCTCACGTCCAGGACGACCTCGTACCCGCCCGGGTATTTGTCACCCTTGACGTACCTTGCGGAGACCACCGCGTCATGGTGCCTGACCCGGTCGTCGAGCCAAGTGGTGTCCACGTACGTTCCGGCGGCGTGGGTTACGTCGAACGCGGTGAAGTCCTCCACCAGGTGCGAATTGAGCCTGTACGCTAGCTCGTTGTTGCAGGGAGCGACCAAGCAAGCGATGGGCGGGTCGCGGTCTTTGACCTGGAAATAGCTGTCGGGTGTCGCGGCGCCGACGCCGGGCATGCCGCGGAAGGCCTGCCAGACCCGGAGGTAGGGGATGGCCCCCGTCTTCGTGTCAATTTCCGGTGAGCCTTCCAGGATGAGCTCGCCGTCGCGGGCTCCCCCGATGTCGTTCAGCGTGTCTTGATCCGACAGGTAACGAGGAAGATCCAGGCGCGAGACGTAGCGCTCGCCCGAGGGATGATTGACCTCCTTCAGGTAGTAACCACCGCAGAGCGGCGGCGGACACGTGCGGTGATCCCGTCGTGCCAGATAGAATCGGCTGGGGGCTCCGACAAGCGCCCCCTCCTCTTGCCCGACAAGCCCTTCGTCGCCACCTTCGGTACCCACCTCGAAGGAGCAGCCGGCGAACGGCAAAAGCAGGGCAGCGCAAGCAAAAAGCGCAGGAACGAGGCGCGTGTTCATGACACACCTCCGGTCCGGCGCGCTCGCGCCGTCGCTGTGACAGTGAGGTCACGCGCCGGTGCTTGTCGTTGCAGCAAGGTCCGGGCCGCTTCGATTTCGGCTCAAAGCGCGGGGTGGCTGCCCGGAGACGGGCAACGGTTGCGTTTTTTTGTGCGCGGCCTGCGCCTTGGCTCAGCCCCAGATGCGCGTGAAAAGCGCTGTGGACTCGGGCACGCGCGCCCAGCGGTTTTCACGCACACGGCCGGCAAGCTCGTCGCCGAAGAACGCGCCGGTGATCTCCACGGCCTCGTCCACCGACGAAAACACGTAGTCGGTGCGCACAACCTCGCGCGTGAACCCCCACGCGCTTTCCAGCCAGTCGTAATAGGCTGCGAGCGAGGCCGACGGTGGTCTCGCCTCGGGCGTCGCCGTGCCGAGCGTCTCCAGCACGATCGCGCAGGCCCCGGGGCGCGCGGCCCGCTGCATTTCTTCCAGGCAGACGCCGATTTGCTCCTGCCAGTCGTCGGGCAACCAGCTCGTCAGGTGACCGAAGACCCACCCGGCGCTCGTCACGTCGGCCCAGCCGGAGGGCGTGGGAAGATGGCTCGCGTCGGCGACGCCCACCCGCGCCCGCAGCCGCTCCCGTTCGATGTGCGCTTGTGCGACGCTGAGCATCGCCGGGGCGCGGTCGAACCCCACGACCTCCGCGCCTTCCTTCGCGAAGAGGCGCAGCAAACGGCCGGTCCCGGTGCCGACGTCGAGCACGCGCTTGCCCTTTGGCGCCACCAGGGCGACCAGTCGTTGTCCGAGACAACCGTCGGCGTCCTCGGCCTGAATCAGGCGGTCGTATTGATCGGCGCCCTCGGCGTAAACGCGCCGGTAGTTGTCGTCCTTGTTCACCTCAGCCCGTGCCGCCGGACTCTTTTGCCGGCCTCTCGGTCAGGCTCGCGCGCATGAAATCGCGGTTCATGCGCGCGATGAAGGTGATCGGGATCTCCTTCGGGCAGACGGCCTCGCACTCGCCCGTGCTGGTGCAGTGGCCAAAGCCCTCAGCGGCCATGGCGGTGACCATCTTCAGCACGCGCGCGTCGCGCTCGGGCTGACCCTGGGGCAAGAGACCCAGGTGTCCGATTTTCGCGGAGGTGAAGAGGGCGGCCGACGCGTTGGGGCACATCGCCACGCATGCGCCGCAGCCGATGCAGGCGGCCGCGTCCATGGACAGGTCGGCGTCGGATTTGGGCACCGGAATCGCGTTGCCGTCGGGGGCGCTGCCCGTCGGTGCGGAGATGAAGCCACCCGCCTGGATGATACGATCGAAGGCGCTGCGATTGACCGCCAGATCCTTCACGATGGGGAAGGCCACCGAACGCCAGGGCTCGAGCCATAGCTCGTCGCCGTCTTTGAAGTGACGCATGTGGAGCTGACACACCGTGGTCCCACGGTGGGGGCCGTGGGCCTCGCCGTTGATCATGAAGCCGCACATGCCGCAGATGCCCTCGCGGCAGTCGTGGTCGAAGGCGATCGGATCTTCGCCCTTTTCGATCAGCCCCTGGTTGACGACGTCGAGCATCTCCAGAAACGACATGTGCTCGTTGGCCTGCGTCTTGTACTCGGTGAACTTGCCAGGTTTGCTTGCGCTCTCTTGGCGCCACACGTGCAGGGTCAGGCGGAAGCTGCTCATTACTTGTAGCTCCGTTGGGTAAGGTGGACGTTCTCGAAGGTGAGCGGCTCTTTGTGCAGGGTCGGGGTCTGTCCCGTGCCCTTCCACTCCCAGGCTGCGACGTGGCAGAAGTTGTCGTCGTCGCGCATGGCCTCGCCGTCCTCGGTGCGGTGCTCTTCGCGGAAATGGCCTCCGCACGACTCTTTTCGGGCCCGCGCGTCGAGGCACATCAGCTCGCCGAGCTCCAAGAAGTCGGCCACGCGACCGGCCTTTTCGAGCTCTTGGTTGAAGCCCTCGCCGCTGCCCGGAATGGTCACCTCTTTCCAGAACCGCTCGCGCAGCTCCGGGATGACCTTCAAAGCCTCGCCGAGGCCCTCTTCGCGGCGGGCCATGCCGCACTTTTCCCACATGATCTTGCCAAGCTCTTTGTGGAAGGTGTCGACGGAGACCTTCCCCTTTGTCGAGAGCAGCTTGCTCGTGGTTTGGTTGACGCTGTCGACGGCATCTTTCACGGCGGCGTGTTTCTCGTCGATCTTCTGCACCTTGAGGCGGGCCAGGTAGTCGCCGATGGTGTAGGGTAGGACGAAGTAGCCGTCGGCCAGGCCTTGCATGAGGGCGCTCGCGCCGAGGCGGTTCGCGCCGTGGTCGGAGAAGTTGGCCTCGCCGATCACGAAGAGGCCCGG
>CAYLJT010000619.1:0-5424 GCA_964383995.1 uncultured Polyangiaceae bacterium | reverse complement strand
AGACCGACATCCCCGCGCCCGATGTCGGCACCGACGCGCGCGTGATGGCGTGGGCCATGGACACGTACATGAACACCGTCGGTCAGTTCTTCAAGCAGAGCGTGAAGGGCGTCGTGACCGGCAAGCCCGTCGCGTCGGGCGGCACGCTGGGCCGCGAAAAGGCGACGGGCCAGGGCGTCGTCCACTGCATCACCGAGTGGGCCGAAGAGAACGACTTCAAGCTCGAAGGCGCGACCATGATCGTGCAGGGCTTCGGCAACGTCGGGAGCTTCACGTCGCTCATCCTCTCGCGCCTCGGCGTCTCCACCATCGCCGTCGGCGATCACACGGGCTACCTCTACAACCCCGAAGGCTTCAATCCCCACAAGCTCCAAGAGTACGTCAAGAAGAACCGCGGCATCGCGGGCTACTCGGCGGGCAAGCCCATCACCCGCGAAGAGTTCTTCCGCATCAAGGCCGACATCCTCGTGCCTGCGGCGCTCGAAAACCAGATCGGCGTCGAAGAAGCGCAGCAGGTCCAGGTGCGGCTCGTCGCCGAGGGCGCCAACGGCCCCTGCACCGCCGAGGGCGAGAAGATCCTGCTCGATCGCGGCATCGATATTCTGCCCGACGTCCTTGCCAACTCGGGCGGCGTGACCGTGAGCTACTACGAGTGGGTCCAGAACAAGCGCTCCGAGGGGTGGTCCCTCGAAGAGGTCGACGGACGGCTCGAAAAGGCCATGAAACGCGCCTACCGCGAGGTCCTCGAGATGTCGCGCCAGAAGAAATGCTCCATGCGCATCGCGGCCTACGCCGTGGCCCTGCAGCGCATCGCGGCCGTGTACGGCGAGCGCGAGATCTTCCCCTGAGCAAAACGAAAATCCGTGGCAAGCTCCGCCGCGGATGTTCATCGACTTTCTCTTCGAGCTACGTCGCCGCAAGGTCCCGGTAGGGGCCCAAGAGGCCGTCGCCCTCGCCCAGGCCCTCTCGATGGGCCTGCACGAGTCGAGCCTCGACGGCTTCTATCACGTGGCGCGCTCCCTCCTCATCCACAACGAAGCCCACCTCGACGACTTCGATCTCGTGTTCTCGATGGTGTTCAAGGGCATCGCCATCGAGTCGAAAAAGATCACCGATGAGCTGCTCGAATGGCTCAAAGATCCGGTGAAGATGCGGGAGCTGTCCGACGAAGAGAAGTCGATGATCGACGCGCTCTCGCTCGAGGAAGTGCAGAAGCTCCTCGAAGAGCGTTTGAAGGAGCAGACCAAGCGTCACGACGGCGGCAACCGCTGGATCGGCACCGGCGGCACCTCGCCCTTCGGCCGCGCGGGCTTCAATCCGAACGGTGTTCAAATCGGCGGACCGAGCGGTGGCAAGAGCGCGATGCAGAGCGCCGATGCGCGCAGGTACGCGGCGTATCGCTCCGACGTCGTGCTCGACGTGCGACAGATCGAAGTGGCCCTGCGCAAGCTGCGCGCGTTCGCTCGCGATGGCGCCGACGACGAGCTCGACATCGAGGGCACCATCGACGCTACGGCTAAGAACGTGGGTGAGCTCGAGATCGTCATGCGCCCCCCACGCCGCCCCAACACGCGCGTCGTGTTGATGATGGATGTCGGCGGCAGCATGGATCCCTACGCCACGCTGATGTCGCAGCTCTTCAGTGCGTCCAAGCGCGCCACCCATTGGAAAGAGCTACGCACCTATTACTTTCACAATTGCGTATACGGAAAGCTCTACAAAACAGAGGGTTTTCGCGATCCCGTCGACGTGAGCGACGTGCTGCACGAGTGCTCCAAGCAAACCAAGCTCGTGATGGTCGGCGACGCGTTGATGGCCCCCTACGAGCTGCTCGGCAGCTACCAATACGGCGGCAGCAGCGAGCAGGTGGCGGGCATCGCCTGGCTGATGCGGCTGCGCGAGCACTTCGATAGGGCCGTGTGGCTCAACCCCGAGCGCCCCGGCATTTGGCCGAACACCACCATCGAGGCCATCGCCCAGATCATCCCCATGTTCGAGCTGACCTTGGAGGGCCTGGGCCTGGCGATCGCCGAGCTGACCAAGGGCACCCGCACCCGACGCTAAAAAAAACGCCGCTTTGAAATTTTCACGCGGGCCGTGTCGAAAGAAGGACATGACGACACGGGATGCCCTTCTAGCCCTCTTGACGGTCGCCTTGATGGCGATCTCCGGGGCCGCATCGCTCGGCCACGCGGACGCCGCGGTGATGGCCGCCCGGGTAGGATTTTCCGGTGATCCTCGCGACTCCGCCGGCCCCGCCCCGGGGATCGCTCCGACGGTCGCTCTCCCGGCCCCCAGCGCCCCGCGCCCTGCCCCGACATTTGCGCCGAAAACGCTGAAAAACAAGCTTCCCGCTGCGACGCCGCCGTCGGGCTGCGGCAGCGTCCCTTGCCTCCAGGGTTAGCCGTGTGCGCACCTTGCTCGCCAGCCACCCCGCAAGCCCCCTCTTCGGAGCCTTTGGATTGCTCGAAGCTTCGTCACCAACCGCCCCCGCTCCCCTCGGAGACGTCCTGCCGTTGCGACGCGTCGTCGTGGCGGTGGTGGCCTCGGTGCTCGGCGTCTCGCCAAACCACCCCGATGTGGAGGACGGTGCCCACGAGGCCCTGCGCCGGGCCTTGGAAGGACGCCAACGGTTGCGCGAGGGCGAACCGCTACGCCCGTGGGTCATCGGTATCGCACGTCATGTGGCCCTCGACATGCGGCGAGCTGCGGTGCGTTCGCGGCGCCGCGACGGCGGCGACGCCCAGGGTGACGGGGCCAGCGAGGTGGTCGATAGCGCGCCCGATCCGGCCGAGCGTGTCGAAACGGCCGAGCGCGCACAGAGGCTCCGAAAGGCCCTGCAGCAGTTGCCCGAAGGGCCGCGGAACGCCCTGGTTTTATTGCACGGTGAAGGGCTTGGCTACCAAGCCATCGCGGAGCGCTTGGGGGTCCCCCTCGGCACCGTGGCGACGTGGATCGCCCGGGGTCGGAAGGTCCTCGCAGAGAACGTCGCGGAGCAAGGAGAAGCATTAGTATGAGCTCAAACGAAATGCTCCCGGACGAGCTGTGCTTCGAAGGCGGCCACGCCACAGAGATCGCGTTGACGGCCCTCGTCGACGGCCAAGAGGCGCTGCTCTCGGCGGAGGTCCTGAGCCATGTCGACGGCTGCACGGACTGCGCGGCGGCGATGGGAGAGCTCGCGCTACGCTCGGTCGTGACGGCCGATGCGGTTCGCGTCGCGTCGACAGCCTTGGTCGAAGCGCCGCGCGAGCGGGAGGTCGCGGTCCCCTGGTGGGCCATCGGAGGCGCGCTCCTCGTGGCGCTCGGCGGCGTGCTGTCGCCGGGGCTCGACCTCGCGGAGGCGGGCGCGTTGGTTGCGGCGGTGACGAGGATGGTCGGTGAGTTCGTTTGGGTGACGCTGCGAAGCGGAGGCCCCGAGCTCGGTGGATTTGCGTTGGCGGGTATGGCCGTCTCGGTTGCGGTCCTGGTGTTGGTCGGGGTCGGGTTGGCGCGTGGGCGCACGGCGGCCGTGAATTTCGAAGGAGAATTGCGATGAAGCGGGCAGAGCGCTGGGTGTCTGCGACGGCGGTTGTTGCGTGTGTGGGCCTGGGCGCCTCGACGGCGAGCGCGCTGGTCGAGCGGGCCGGGAGCTGGCCCGAAAATGAGCCCGTCGTGTCCATCGACGTGTCCGGAACCTCCCGGAGCGAGGCTCTGAAGAAGCTCGCCGACGCCGCGGGGTGGAGCCTCATGGTCAGCAACCCCCCCGACGGAACTGTGGATCTGCACTTGAAAGGGCAGGCTCCGGGCAAGGTCCTCGAACTCTTGCTGGCGGACGGCGAATTCATCGCGACGCGCGAGGGCACCCTGGTTTCCATCGCACGCAAGCCGGCATCCGGGGCCATGGGGCTCGGTGGTCTGACTCCGCCCACGCCCGCCTCTCCTCCGGTGGTGCCGGTGGCGCCCGAGCCGCCCATTCCGCCGGTACCTCCCGCCCCGCCGGTGCCGCCCGGCGCACGGGGGGACGACCGCTTCGTGGCCGGCGGAGAGCTGACCATCGAGGCGGGGGAGACGGTCCACGATGTGGCTGTATTTGGCGGGGAGCTCGAAGTGTTCGGGCTCGTAACGGGCGACATTCAGGTGATGGGTGGTCAGGTCGTGATCCATGAGGGCGGTCGGGTCCTCGGGGACGCATCCGTCTTGGGAGGCGAGATCCAACTGGAGAGCGGCGCGCGCCTGGAGGGCTCGGTGGAGGTCATCGGCGGCGCGGTGGAGCGCGACGACGGCGCCATCGTCGGCGGCAAGATTGTGGAGGGACCATCGGAGCCCGAAGACGACGGCGAAGAGGAGCAGGTCGAGTCGAGCTTTCTGGTCGACGCTGGCGAGTCCGCCACGCAAAGCGCCATGTTGTTCGTGTTCGGCTCTCTCCTGTTGACCCTCGCGACAGACCGTCTGCGAAAGATGGCCGCCGAGCTCGCGGCGCGGCCCGGGCGCTCCTTCGGCCTCGGGGTGTTGGGCCTCCTGGGTGCCAGTGTGCTGCTCGTCGCGCTGTGCGTGACGGTGGTCGGAATCCCCTTTGCCATGGTGGGGGTGATGGTTGCCATGCTCGGCATGGGCGCCGGCGCCACGGCGGGGTTGCTCACGTTTGGTCATGCGATCATGCGGCATCGCAGCGACAACCCCTATGCGCACCTGGCCGTGGGCGCGCTGGCGCTGTTCTTCGCGAGGCTCTTGCCCTTCGTGGGAGACGTCCTCGCGCCCGCGCTGGTGGTGGTGGGCTTTGGCGCCTTCGTGGCGACCCGCGCGGCGGGGTATTGGCCCGCGAAGAAGGGCGTCCCGGCCGTGCCCGGCGCGTAGCTTCGCGCGCACGAAAATACGGCCTGGGTTGCCGCGTCGAGCGCCTCCAAGAAATGCTGGGAAATCGCGACGGGCCTTGTGATGTCGTTCGACCGGCTGATACGGTGAAAACGCTCGATGGCCGCCACGGAACACAGCGTCTTGCCCCTGGGCACCCTGTTTCACGGTCGCTACCGTGTTGAGCGCTGCATCCGGTCGGGGGGCATGGGCGCGGTCTACGAGGTCCGCGACGAGAAGACCGAGACCGCGCGGGCCCTCAAGGTGATGCTCCCGAGCCTGGTGGAAGATGCCGATATGCGCACGCGCTTCGGCCTCGAAGCGCGCGTTACGGGGGGAATCGAGAGCGATCACATCGTCCGTGTCTCGGACGCGGGCATCGACGACGCGTCGGGGATTCCGTTCCTCGTGATGGACCTCTTGCGGGGCGAAGACCTGCGCGAGGTGCTGCGGCGGCAGGGGCCGTTGGCCCCCGACGTCGTGGTTCGGCACCTGCACCAGGCTGCGCTGGCCCTCGACCGGACCCACGCGTCGTCGGTGATTCATCGCGACTTGAAGCCCGAGAACCTGTTCATCGTCGAGCGTGATCAACGG
>CAYLJT010000618.1:0-5432 GCA_964383995.1 uncultured Polyangiaceae bacterium | reverse complement strand
TCAAAAGAACATTTCGATCGTAGCGCTTTAAGTCAACGGGGTTGCAAGGAATTTCGCACCCTTCCCCCAGCGCCCGTTTTATTTAGTAGTCTATAGTACCAAATGCCCGGACGTGCGCCCGGAGCATCAAGGCTTCGATGAGCTCTTCTTCGAGGTCGCTCCGGCGCTTCCAACCGAGGGACAGGTAGGCCAAGAGCTCGGCGAACGAGGCCCCTGCGGCCTTCTCTTGCCCGCCTTCGCCCACGACAGACAGGGTCGTCCCGTCGGCGTCCAGCAGGACCGTCTGAGAGCGCCGGCCCGGACCCCCGAGACTACCGGTTTGCAACGTCGCTACGGCCAACGCGCCCTTGGGCGCCAAACGCTTCGTCTGCTCGGCCACCTCTGTCGCGCGCAAGAAGCGTAGAGTCCCCTTCAGGTGCCCGAGGCTCAGATCGCGATAGAGGTCCTCCGGGTCCTTGGGGTCATGCCAGTCGTAGGCTTGGCAAAAGGCCTTGTATGACGCGGGGGCGGCCAGGCCATCGGGGCCTTTGCCCTGACCGGAGCTGCGCCCGAGGACCGCATTCAGGGCCTCGACGAGCGCCGTTATGCCCGCGGCAGAGCCATCTGCCAGCGCGATGGGCACGCGCTTGTCGGCCTCGTACAACGACCTCGCCAAGGCCGGGAGCAAGGGGCCTCGCAGCTCGTTCTCCAGGAAGGCCGTGCCGCGCTTGCGCCGTAGCTCGGCGTCATCGACGTCGTCGTCGAGCTCCTCGACGGACAAGCCCTCTTCGTTCTCGCTGCCCGCCTCCAGGCCCTCTTCTCCCTCCCGCACGAACCGCCGCGTGGTGCCATTGGCGTCGAAGCGGTAGGCGTCGTCGTACAGGCTGCCATCGCTGTAGACGAGCGCGTAGATCACGGCCTCCTTCGCGGCGCGGTCGAGCACGGTGAGACCCGGCGGACGCTCGTCGTCGAACAGGTCTGTAAAATGGCCGAGCTCGTCCTCGCCGGCCGCGAGGCCGCTTTTGTAGAAGGCGACGGACCAGCCAGGGAAGCCGGAGAGCTCGCACGTGAGCAGGGTGGGCTTGGGCGCGTCGTAGCCCGCGAGCGCCACGGCGAACCCCTCGGAGAGGGCTTTGTCCGAGACATGCTCGGGCCGGTAGAGCAGGGCAGCCAGGGGACCTATCATGATGACCTCGCCGTCGTGGCCAGGGTGTTGAGCAGCATGGATGCCAGTAGCTCGACCATTCTCTCTTTGGGCACCGAGCTGTCCTCGGCCCAGGAGATCGACGCCGCCTCGACGAAGCCGATATAGCCCTTCAAGGCCACGAGCAAGAGCGGCGACAGGGGGGCCATCGGCACATCGACCACCCGCGGCAGGTCTTCCACGATGCGCTCGACGAACGTGCGCCGGGTCTGCTCCAAGATCCTGCTCACGTCGTGATCGGAGCCAATACCGCCGCGCATCAGCGCCACGAAGGCAACACGGTGTCGCTCGACGAAATCGAGATAGGCATTCAGCCCTAGGTGGACACGCAAGGCGGGGGGCACGCTCGTATCGGTGCTCGTCTCTTCGAGCAGCCGCTGCGCCGCGGACTCGAGGGCGGCCACGTACAGCTCCCGCTTGGAAGCGTAGTAGTGATAGAGAAGGCCCTTGGAGATGCCGGCGGCGAGCGCGATGTCGTCGATCGACACGTCGTCGTAGGCCCGTCCGCTGAAGATGGTCAGTGCGACCTCGATGAGCTGCGCCCGGCGCTCCTCGACATCGAGCCGGGCCCGCCTGCGGGGGACCGGCGCGCGCCCGCCCGTCGTCGCTGATCGAGGCCCTTTGCTCCGAGGCACCGCGGCAGCCTACCAGCAAGTTGGCCGCGCGGGCGGCCGCATTTTTCTTATTGACTTTGGTTCAATAGAACCTACCGTTGGGATCCATGGAAGGCGTTCAAGTAGCGAAGAGCCCCGTTCCCAAGCCACGCCGCCTCGGTGTCGACATCGAGGGGTCCCCCATGCCCCGCCACTGGTTCGGCGGGAACGCCGTGGCCACGGCCATTGCCAATGGCGTCAACCTGCTGTTCCCCGCTGGCGAGCGCTTCTTCGTGCGCAGCGTGGCCCACTATCTGGACCAGGTGGACGACCCGCACTTGCTCGCTCAAATCAAAGGCTTCTTCGGCCAAGAGGGCAGACACGCCAACGAGCATGACCACGTAGCGCGCTTGATGCGCGCCCAGGGCTTCGAGGTCGATCGCTTCTTGGCGTGGTACGAGCACGTGGCCTACGACCTCATCGAGAAGGCCGCGCCGCCCAGTTTGCGACTGGCCGTCACCGCCGCCTGCGAGCACTTTACCGCGATCATGGCCGAAAACGCGCTGTCAAAGGGCCTTTTGGACGGCGCCCACCCGGACATGCGGGCGCTTTTGCTCTGGCATGCATCCGAGGAGATCGAGCACCGCGCCGTGGCCTTCGACGTGCTCCAGAAGGTCGCGCCGGGCTACGGAACGCGCATGGCCGGCCTGGCGGTGGCGACCGTGTTGTTGAGCGGCTTTTGGGCCATCGCCACGACGTATTTGCTGCTGCAAGAGAAGAAGTCCGGATCCCCGCGCCTCGGCGCCGAGTGGCTGGAGGTAAGGCGGCATCGCGGCAAAGATCAGGTGTTTTGGAAGGGCATCCAAAGCTACGTGCGGCGCGACTTTCACCCGAGCCAACACGACATCGACGGTCTTGCCTCGGCCTACCTGGCGCAGGCCGGCTTGGCTTGAATCGAGAGCATAGCCACGGGCGGAGCCCCCAGGATTGACCTGGAGGGCGAGCCCTATCGAAGAGGGAAGCGTCCCAGAGATCAAGGGGCGTTCTTTCAACAGGGGACTTCTGCGCTCCCACTGAATCACGCGGGGAGGTCGTGATTTCTCTTGTTTGGCGGGCGACGGGGCGTTAGGTGTTGGTAACTCAGACATGAGTGACCATCGCTCGACTGGAGGATTCATGAGGCCCCTCGTCCCCGCGGCTCTCCTCTCCGTTGCACTTTTCTGGGCCTCCGGCTGCGGCGACGCCGCCGACCCGGCGGAGGTCTCCGCGGGCGGGCCGGGGCTCGATGGCGTGGGGGCCGAGTGCGAAGGTGCGACGGGGCCGAGGCAGCTCCGGCTTTTGACGCGTCGTGAGTACAACGCGACCGTGCAAGAGGTGCTCAGCGCTCTCGGGCACAAAGACGCCTTTGCGGGGGCGCCCGGCGAGGCTTGCGTGGCGGACGCTGGGTGCGCCATCAGCGAAGAGTCCTGTGTCGCGGGCGCCTGCGCCAAGGACCCTTGCAACCTGAAGACCTTCTATTTGCCTGCCAATGGCGCGTCGTATGGCAGTGTCGTGGTGGCCGGGTCGTTCAATGCTTGGGGCGCCACGGATGCCGCGGGCGGCTACGCCATGACGTATGTGCCCGAGCTCGACGCATGGGTAACGAAGCGCGCGCTGCCCGACGGTGAGCATGCCTATAAGCTCGTGGCGGATGGCACCTTGTGGATGACAGACCCGTTGAGCCCAGCCACGGTGGATGACGGCTTTGGCGGGACGAACTCGCTCTTGGTCGTGGCGTGTGAGGGGGTGTCGGCGCCCGAGAGCGCCGATGCGAGCCTCAGCGCCGGCTTTCCTGTCGAGAGCCGCCCCGAAGGCTACCCCTTCGACAACCATGCTTCCGCGCTCGTGACGAGCGTCCATGTGGAGCAATACCTGCGAGCAGGGGCTCGTATCGCCGATGTCTTGACCGCCAACACCGAAGCCACGATGGGCTGCTCAGCGAGCGAGGTGGGCTGTGTACAGGGCTTCATCGAGCGCCTCGGGAAGCTCATGTTTCGGAGGCCGCTGACGGTCGACGAGGCGGCGCGTTACGGCGCTCTTTACGCGGCCCAGCCCGACGACGCGACGGCGCTCCGCGTGGTCGTCCGCGTGATGACGTCTTCGCCCTACTTCTTGTATCGCTTCGAGCTTGGCGCGCCAGCGGGCGATGGCGTCTATTTGCTCAGCCCCTACGAGGTGGCCAGTGCGCTTTCGTATGGACTCTGGGGCACCATGCCCGATGAGGCCCTGTTCGACGCGGCCGCAACAGGCGCCCTGGGGACCACGGAGGGTATCGTGGCGCAGGCCGAGCGCATGCTCGACGACGCGCGGGCCGAGCCGCTTTTGCGCACGTTCGCGGCGCAGTGGCTCGGGATCGAGAGCCTGACCGACGCCGAGCGGCGCGCCGACCTGTACCCCCTTTGGAACGCCGAGCTGGCGGCGAGCATGCAAGAACAGACGGTTCGGTTCTTTAGCGATGTGGTCTTGGGAGAACAGGGCAGCTTCGACGATCTGTACCTGGCGGACCACAGCGCGATCGACGCCGGATTGGCCGAGATTTACGGCGCAGAACCGGTGTCCGATGGATTCCAGGAGCGCACGCTGCCCGAAGAGCGCAGGGCGGGCCTCTTGGGTCAGGCGAGCGTCCTTTCGGCGACCTCCCATTCGGACCAGACAAGCCCGGTCAGGCGCGGTGTCTTCGTGCGCACGCGGCTCTTGTGCGAGACCTTCGGCACACCGCCTGCCAATGCGGGGACGGTGCCGGACATCGATCCCAACGCCACCACGCGCGAGCGCTTTGGACAGCACTCCGAAGATCCGGCCTGCGCGAGCTGCCACACGCGCATCGATCCCATTGGCTTTGGCTTCGAGGCGTTCGACGCCATGGGTCAGTATCGTACGGAAGAGAACGGACTGCCCATCGACGCTTCGGGGCAACTGACGCTCAACGAGGGGGAGACGGCCTTCGCTACGCTGCCCGAGCTCGGCCGCGCGCTGGCCGAGAGCGAGGCCGCGAAGCATTGCTTTGTGGAGCAAACCTTCCGCTTTGCCAAGGGCGATTTGGCGTCGTACGCCGATGGCTGTGTGCTCGACGCGTTGACTGCGCACTTCGAGGACAAGGACCTACGCATACGCGATCTGTTGGTCGCGTTGACCACCGTGCCGAGCTTCGTGAGGAGGAAGTGATCATGCGAAGAGGAAGCCTGTCGCGACGCAAAGCCCTGCTCTCCCTCGGCGCGGGGGCCTTGGCCCTGCCGTTCATCGACCTTTTGCGGCCAAGGGCGGTCAAGGCCTCGGGGGCCACGGCCAAGCGCGTGATCTTCTTTTATTTCCCTGACGGCGTGCCCGGCCCAAGCCAGGATGGCGACCCTTCGTTGTGGCACGCGACGGGCTCGGAGCATGCCTTTTCGCTGCCCACCTGCCTCGAGCCCCTCGCGCCCTGGAAGGACGATTGTTTGTTCTTGAACGGCCTGAGCATGGGCCCGACCGACAGCGGCAGTCACCCGGGAGGTGCCAAGAAGCTCCTTACCGCCGTCGATGGTGGCAATGGCACATCGATTGACCAGGTGCTGGCCAAGACCGTGGGGGCCTCTGCGCCTTGGCAACATCTGTTGCTCGGCGCCCACGCCAACGCCGAC
>CAYLJT010000617.1:0-5433 GCA_964383995.1 uncultured Polyangiaceae bacterium | reverse complement strand
CTGGCGGTGGTGGTCGACGCACCCACGCGGGAGCTTCTGCCGCGTGTGCTGGGCGGCGACCGGTTGCTTCTCGCGAGCGACGGCAACGAGGCCCTGGAGCTCGCCGCGCGTGAGCGGCCCGACGTCGCGTTCGTCGATGTGTCCCTCGGGGGTGGGGCGGGCTTGGCGCTCGTTCACCACATCAAGGCGGTGGCGCCGGAGGCCAGCGTTTTTGCGCTGGCGACGCACGAAACCCTGGGCATGGCGGCCAACGCGATGGCGCTCGGGGGGGCAGGCGTGCTCATGCTTCCGCTGGGCGGCGACGAGATCGAAAACGCCGTGTCCGCGGCGCGCTCCAAGCTCGCGACGGGAGCGCTCCGCAGCGAGCTGCGCGACACGGCGACGTACAACGCGAGGGCCGCGAGCTGGCTGTCGCAAGCGGCCGATCTGGCCGAAGCGCCCAACCGCACCGAGGCCGCGCGACGCCTCGCGATGGTCCTGCTCGAAGCGACCGGCGCGCGGCATATCGCGATTTATGTGCCCGTGGCCGAGGGCAGTGCCGACCTTACGCGGGCCTTTTGCAGCCGTGAGCTGGGTCGCGCGCCGACCTTCGGCGGCGATCGCGACGTGCTGCGATTTGCGCAAGAAACAAGGCTTTTGGCCGTTCCCCTCGCGGCTCGACGCCTGGCCGCGGGCTACGCGCTGCTGGCTTTCGGCGAGCACGGCGAAGGCCCCCCGAGCGGCAAGACCGCGGCGGCTTCGGGCACGGTGTGGGCGGCCCCCGCGGCGTCGGTGGGCTTCGACGGCTTGCTACGGCTCATCGCAGCGCAAGCGGCGGTCGCGCTCACCTTGTTGACCGAACGCGAGCGAAGCACCGGCGCGGGCATCAAAGACCCCACCTCGAGCGCCTATTCGTTCGCCTACTACGCCGACGTCGCGGGCCGCGAAATCGACAAAGCGAAGCGCCACGGGAGGCGCTTTGCGATCGCGACCATCCTCGTGGACACGCCGAATGTCGTAGCCGCGACGCCCGATGAGACCCCCACCACCCCCGCCGAAGTGGCGGACCAATTGCTGCGAATCGTGCGCGCCGCCGACGTCCTCGCGCGGGTGGACGAGCACGAGTTTCACTTGCTTTTGGCCGAAACCGATGGCGTGGGAGCGCACGCGCTTCGTCGCCGCGTGATGAGCCGCCTCGGCTTTAGCCTCGGTCGGCGCGCACGAACCGGCGGCATGCTGATCGGCATCGCCACCTACCCCCACGACGGCCTCGATTTGCCGCGCCTTCTGCGCGTGGCGCGCTCCCGCGCCGAGGCCAGCGGGCGCAGTGTGGTGCGCCGCGTCGTGGCCTCCCTCGGCAGCATCGGCGACATCCTCCCCGCGTTGGAACGGGCGCTCCTCGACGAGCCCCCCGCGCTGGGCGAGGTGGCCATGGCGTGGTCCGTGGAAATGTCTCTCGCAGAAGCAGGCGCCCTGGGGGCCGCGATGGTCGCCGACGCCGTGCGCGGTGGACGAGCCATCGTCGCCGTCACCGACCACGCGCGTGGGAGCCTCGGCGCCGCCGTACGCGGAGCCGCCGCGACCGGGCGCGACCTCGTCGCGCTCCACCCGGTCGACGTACGCAACACGCCCGGCTGCGAAGATCTGGAGGCCCTCGCCGTCCTCGCTGAGCACGGCGCCTACGCCTTCATCGGTCGCACTTCGAGCTCGTCCGTGCGCGGCGTGCACGCGGCCGACCCTCTTTTGGTGGACATCCTGTTCGAGCGTCTCGGACGCGCCGCCGGCCTTCGGATGTTGAGCTAGCCCCATGCAAACCAAGGCTGCCAGTCCTGCGCGCGTGCTCGTCGTCGATTCGGACATCGACGCCCTCGGCAAGCTGGCCGCCGTCCTGCGAAGTCACGGCCTCAAGGTCTCCCTCGCCAACGAAGTCTTCGATGCCCTGGAGCAGGCCTATCAGGTGCGACCCGACGTCGTGTTGGCGGCGCGCGGCCCGAGCGACGACACGGACCTCCCCGCGGCCCTGCGCGCTGTCCCCGAGCTCGCCGAAGTGCCGATATTTCGGCTCGTTGACGACGACGGCGGCGGCGTGCTCGCACCGGACGATGTGTTGCGCAGCGACACCGAACAGCTCCTCGCGCGCATCACACGCGCCGCGGCGGCCCTCCAGCGCGTGCGCGCGGTCCGCGATTTGTCGGGAAACATCGAGGAAGTCCCGCTCGTCGACCTGCTCCAGCTGCTCGGCATGAACCGCCGCAGCGGCACGCTGCGCGTCACAACGCCGACGGGCGCCGGCGAAATCCGCATCGAAGAGGGCGAGCTGACGGACGCCTCCTACCATCGCCTGGTCGGCGAAAAGGCCTTCATTCGCCTGCTTTCTCAGCCCATGGGGCGCTTCTCGTTCGTGCCGGGCGACCCCGCTGGACAACGGCGCATCACCGTCCCGACCTCGGCGGTGCTCATGGACGCCATGCGCCAGCTCGACGAGCTCGCCAACGGTCGCCGCGAAATGCGGCTCGATCAGGACGCCTTCGTCATCGACGAGACCGCGCTACCTGCTCCCGAGAGCGAGCTCGAATGGGGCCCCGTCACGACGCGCGTGCCCGATGGCGCCTCGGTGTTGACCGAGGTTTTGGCCTTGCTTTCGCAGCCCCACACGCTCGACGAGCTGCTCGACGAATTGGCGGCCCCCGACCTTGCCATCGTCGACGCGGTCACATCGCTCTTGAAGGGCGCGCGCATTCGTCGCGTGCCCCGCGGCGCGGCACGAACGCCGCTCGCTCCCGAGAACGTGCTGCCGGAGCTGCGGCTCTTGGTCACCCGCCTACGAAAACCAGGCTTTTCCTCGGCTCCACGCATCATCCTGGCGGCCGACCCACCCCAGCTCGCGCGGCTCTCCCACGCGATTCGCGCGATCAGCGACACGGTGTTGCCTTCGGACGCTTTGCCCTGGTCACGGCTCCCGCGGCTCGTCGCCAAATTGCGGCTCGGCGACGGCGTGGACCTCGACCTCGTGGGCTTGCCCTCGGAGCCCAGCTTCGCGCCAACCTGGGCGCTCACCTTGGCAGCGTCGGCGGTGGTGGTGCGCATCGACAACCACGGGGGAGCGGCCCTCGACGCGCATTGCCGCGCCCTCGATGTCCCGCTCGTCGACGCCGAGGGCCTGGTCGGCACCGTCGACCTGGCCGCACCGACCCAGGTTGCGGCGTTGCTCCGCGCGCTCCTCGAACACGCCACGGCGTCCTGAGCAAAAAACGAAGGGGTCGTTTTTCGGGCTTGCCATTTTTGACTAATTAACTAAAAAGAAAGTTAACAACTCACCGGGAGCTGCTCTATGGAGTCCGTCGCCGACGTCGTTTCCCCGTTCGAAAGCGCCAAAGCCGCCTCAGCCAACGAGCCCCTCGTCATCACGAGCCCCACGGCTCCAAGCGGGTCGGAGATCCTCCCGACCTCCTACGACACGGTCTACACGTGGGACTACTCGGCCCAGCGGCAGGACCTTCGCAACCTCTACGAGAAGTCGAAGGACGCGATGTGGAACGCGCGGACCGACTTGGCGTGGGACACCGACGTGGACCCGGAGGGGGACAACATGCCCAACGAGTTCATCCCGATTTTCGGCTCCCATTTGTGGGACAAGCTCAACAAAAAGACCGAGCTGCCGAAGCTCCGCCGCTTGTCGACCTCGTACATGCTCTCGAACTTCTTGCACGGCGAGCAGGGGGCGTTGCTCGCGACCGCGCAGATCGTCAGCGCCGTGCCCCACCACGATGCGAAGCTCTATGCGTCGACCCAGGTGATGGACGAGGCGCGCCACGTGGAGGCCTACGATCGCTACCTGCGCGACAAGGTCGAGATGACCTTCCCGATCTCGCCCTACCTCAAAGAGCTGCTCGACGAGATCCTCACCGAGAGCCGCTGGGACATGAAATACCTCGGCATGCAAATCATGGTGGAGGGCCTCGCTCTCGCCGCATTTGGCATGATCTCGCAAACGTCGAAGGAGCCTTTGATCCGGCAAATCGTGCACATGATCATGCAAGACGAGGCGCGCCACGTGGCGTTTGGCGTGTTGTCGCTCAAGGGCATCTACGCCGACATGAGCGAGGCCGAGCTGAAAGACCGCGAGGACTTCATCATTTCTGCGTCGCGCCTGATGCGTGATCGTTTGCTGATGCAAGAGGTTTGGCAGCACATGGGCATGCCCGTGGACGAGTGCATCGAGGTCGCGCTGAAGAGCGAAACGATGCAGATGTTCCGCACGCTGCTGTTCTCGAAGATCGTGCCCAACGTAAAACGGCTCGGGCTGCTCACGCCCCGGGTTCGCAAGGGTTTCGAAGAGCTCAACGTCATTCACTTCGAGTCGTGGGATGCCTCCGCCTGACTCGGTTTTGCCGAAGGCCGTTCGTCGCGAGCGCAACGCCGCGGCGACGCGCGAGCGGCTGCTCGACGCCGCGGAGAGCGAGTTCGCGCGCTCCGGGTTTGCGGGCGCACGCCTGCGCGAAATCGCCGACGCCGCGGGCGTGCAGTCGGCCCTCATTCATCACTACTTCGTCGACAAAGATGGCCTCTATCGCGCTGTGCTCGATCGCGGTCTTTTGCAGTCCTCGGTGGACTCGTGGAACGTCCTCGCCAATGCGCGGACCATCCCCGAGCTCGTCGAGGGCTTCGTCACGACGATGGTCGACTTCTACGCCGCCCATCCGAACTTCCTCGCGATCCTGCGCCACGAGTCCGCGGCGGGCACCTCCGTGCTCGTGGGCGTGGTGCGCGATCGCACGGCGCCCGTGGTCCTGGCGCTCACCAAGGCCATCGAAGAGCACCAGCGCGCCGGGGAAATTCGCGCCGACGTCGACGCCACGGAGATCCTGCTCGCGGGCCTGTCGATGATCGTCCACCCCTTCGCCGATCACCCGATGATCGAAGCGCTTCTGCCCGCTGCGCTGCTGCACGGTCCGGCCGACATCGAGCGCCGCAAGCGCTCGATCAAGGCGCTCATGCTCGCGGCCATCGCCCCGCTATCCACACATCAATAAGCCCGCTGTCTGACGCGCCGCGTTGCAAAAGCGCGGGGCGCAGACGCACCGAACGCGGACAACCTTCTGGTATGGTGCGCCCCTTCCGCGGCCAAACGCGCCGCATTGCGAGGAGAAGCGCCCGTGCTCATCGGAGTCCCCAAGGAGATCAAGACCCGCGAATACCGTGTTGGAATGACGCCCGCAGGGGTGCGCGCGCTCGTAGCCCATGGGCACCGGGTGTTGATAGAAAAAGGGGCCGGGGAAGGCAGCGCGATGCACGACGAATCGTACGTGCGCGCGGGCGCGACGATCGTGGACACGGCGGCCGAAGCGTGGAGCGCCGACATGGTGGTGAAGGTCAAGGAGCCCCTCGCGCGCGAGTACAGCTTCTTCCGCGAAGGCCTGATCCTCTACACGTATTTGCACCTCGCGGCGGAGC
>CAYLJT010000616.1:0-5436 GCA_964383995.1 uncultured Polyangiaceae bacterium | reverse complement strand
GGCGCGCTGGAGAGGAGCTTCGCGATGGTAGAAATGTCAAGCAGGGGAGACAGGGGCGTCATGGGCGTTGTCCTTCGAGCGACGGTACTCCTCGGCCAGGAGGTGCAGGGCAGATTTGACAGCTTCCACGCTCAACGAAGGCGTCCGCGCGCGCAGGCGTGCCACGCGGGCGACCACGTGCGGGACAGCGAAGGAGGTGCCTGTAAAGCGCCTTTCGCTGTGACCGAGGCTAGGCGCCACGATGTCTGTTCCAGGCGCCAACAGCTCGTAGTCGAGGGTCAGCTCGCTCCTCAGCGCCAGGGGCTCCGTCATGGTTCCACGGCCGACGCCGATCAGCGACTTGGCGCGCCCTGGGTAGGTGCGGAAGGTCGCGGTGTTGGGTCCAGCCGCCACCATCACCACGCCCGCCGTGTAGGCCGCGTCGGCGGCCTCGTACAGATCCAGGACAGATTTTGCGTCGGCCGGCGCAAGGGAAGCCGCGCGCGGCACGTCGACGCCCAGGCTCAAGCTGACCACCGTGAACCGCTCGCGCACGCAGTAACGAAGCGCCGCGGTCAAGGCCTCTCGCGAGCCTCTGCCGTTCTCGTCGAGGGCCCGGACACTGACCAGCTCGGCGGCTGGCGCGAGGCGGTGGATGATGCCTGCGCAGGCCGTCCCGTGGCCACTTTCATCGCAAGGCTCGGCAGGTACGGCGACGATCTTGCCATGCTGACTGACCATCTGCATGTGGCGGATCGACGCCGCCGCCAGGGCAGGGTGGGAGGCGTCGATGCCCGAGTCCACGATCGCGATGACGGTCCCCTTACCGCTCGGGTCCTCACGCTCCAGGGACGTGTCCGAGACACTCATGTCTGCCCCGCATAACGCGCGATTTGCCGCACCAATTGCCCCGCCAGCTCCGCCTCGGCGGCGCCCACCTCCGCCAGGCGGCCCACCTCCAGCGCCAGCTCCAGGCGCCGTCGGTACACCGGATCGACCCGCAGATCGTGGATGTGCTCCGCCAGCCGCTCGCCCAAGTGCGTGGACCCCTCTTCACCGAGCAAGGAAGGTAAGGCGCGCGCAAAAAGCTGGTAGAGCAGGCGCTCGGTGCGGAAGGACTCCACCGTCAAGGACAGCACCTCCCCAAGGCGTTCGGCCATCTCCAGGTGCGCCTCGGGCATGGAAGGTTCGGCAGAGAAGAAGGCCGCGCCCCCCAGCACGAGGTCGCCCGAGCGGATGGGCACCACGACGGCGCTCGCCGGGGGCGACGACAGCGCCGCCGCGAACGGCGCCAAGAGCGGATCATGGGCTTCCAGAGAGAGCGCGTGCCCACCTCCACCCGCCAACAAGTGCGCAAACAACGAGCCGCTCGCCGCGAAGCTGAGGTCGGAGTGGACATAGCCCTCGCGGGTCGCGACGGCGGGCACGAGCAAACGACCGAGGGCCTCGATTTCCAAAGCCACCAAGGCGTCTGCGCAGGGCATGGCCATGCACGCAAAGCGCAGGTGCTCGCCGAGGCCCCGAACCCGACCCTCCGCTGCCCCCAACAAGGCGCTGGTTTCGAGGGTCGCCAGGAGGTCCGCGAGGCGCGCGGAAAAGGCCAGGTGCGTTCGCGACATGGGCGGAGGTTACGCAAGAACCGCTCGTGGCGCGAGGGGCTTGACGGGCGCACGCCTTTTGTGTGATTCGTCGATGCACGCATGCTCAGCCAAACCCCCCCGCTCGCAAGGCGCGTCAGAAAAGCTACCCTGCCGCTCTTGGTCGTGGGCGCCTTGGGGTTGACCAGCTCTTTCGCCGCCGCCGACGACCTCCAAGACAAATTTGGATCGGACGCCGAGAACGCCCAGAGCTTCCTCGACTTGATCCAGCACGACGTGCACTTCGACGCCTCGGCGGGCCTGTGGCTCGCCCAACTGTCCGGTGGTCTGACCAGCCTGACCAACTCGGTAGACAGTATCGGCTACTCGGAAGACACGACGACGGTCGCCCTCGACTCGGTCGGCACCGGTCATGGCCTGATCCGAGAGATTAAGTTTGGCCTCGAGGTCAAGGGCAACGAGGCCTACTTCGACTACCTCTCTGACAAGCTCTTCCAGACCGCAGAAGAAGAGATCGACCGCCACGTGGACAACCCGATCCTACGCGAGACGTTGCTGCAGATCGCGGGGGAGCTGCGGCCCGACCTGAAGAGCCTGTTGGGCCCCGACGCCAAGGTGTGGCTGCGGGCCGAGTACGGCGAGTTTCAGGGGGTCGTCGAGAACGGGCACATCTTCTCTTCCAAAAATGGCAGACCCTTCTTTGGCCGGCGTGAGGAGCCTTGGGAGACCGACTATTTCGGCGTCGAGCTCGGGGTCTACCCCGAAGGTCGGTTGGCCAGTGACGAGCTGAAGAAGCGGGTAGGTATCCGCGCCGGGGACGAGGGCTTCGGCTTCTATGGTAAGATGCGGCGCTTCTCTCGGCCGCTCGTGCTTGGTTTTGGCTCCGAAGGCCCGGACATTGCCCAGTTCATGCTGGTCGATGGCGCCGTGACCGCCTACGAGATTGGTGTCCGCGTCGAGCTCTTGAATTGCAACGACGTCGTCTGTCTGCGATCGAGCGGCTACATGGCGCCCTTTACCGGCTACACGCATGTGGAGTACGAGGGCATCGGCGATGCGAGCGGCGGTCTCGTCACGTTGGGAGGCGAAATGAAGCTATCCTTACCCATCGAAATTGCCGACACCATCGCCTTCGCGCCCTACGTCGGTTTTCGCGTCGACTATATGCTCCCCTTCGTGAGCAGCTCCACCGACTCTTCCACGGACAGCAGCGACTACAACGAAGCCCTGGAGCCCTGGGCCATCGACTACTTCTTTTGGGGACCCAACGCCGGTCTCATGGTGAAGATGTGAGCGCCCCGCTGAACCTTGCCGCCGTGGGCTTTTCCCTTGTCCTGCTGGGGGCGTTGGCGGCGTCGTGCGGCACGGTCAAGGGCGCCTACGACGCCTGCGACGCGGCCGACGACTGCGTGGCGCCCTACGTGTGCTGCACCGATCCGCGTATCCCCGCGTACGGCCAGAAGATCCCCTATTGCGAGCAAATGACGTATTGCGACGGCTTCATGCCCTTCCTTGTCGCAGACAATCCTTGCCACCGGGAGGCCAACGCCCCCTGGCAAGAGTGCAGTGAAGGGCTCGAGTGTTGTCCGGAGTCGCTCTTGTGCAAGACGGCGGGCAGTTGCACGGGTGAGGTCACGACCCCTACGGAAGCCAGCTCCGGCGCGGCCTGTGTGGCGGACGCCGACTGTTCCACGGGCGAGGTGTGCTGCGGCATCAACTTCTACTACCGCGCGTCGGGCACCTGCCGCTGGGTCAGCGAGTGCTCCGCACCGGTGAATCCGTAGTCGGCCGGCTGCGGCGCTGGGCTAGGGCCCGCGGTCAGCGGATTCGCCACGCGTCGGACAGGGTGACCGC
Source organism: uncultured Polyangiaceae bacterium (assembly GCA_964383995.1). Lineage (GTDB taxonomy): Bacteria > Myxococcota_A > Polyangia > Polyangiales > Polyangiaceae > CAYLJT01. The sequence continues at coordinate 2,005 of CAYLJT010000616.1, read as the reverse complement.
GTCGATCTTCCCCTTCGCCTCGATGTCGGTCAGGCGCAGGTGGAGCACGTCGAGCAAGGGATGCCCGTTGCTGCCGATCGCCTCGTCCACGCGGCGCAAAGCGGTCAGACCGTCGGGCCGATTTTGGTACAGTCCCAGCACATTGCGGCCGTAGTACTCCAGCAAAAGCGCCCGCCACTCACGGTCGAGGCCGAGGATTTGCGACTCTTCGTCGAGCGCCGTCAAGGTCTCGTTCACCGGTCGCTGGGCCTCCCACAGGCGCGCCGAGAGGCGCCGGAACACTGCGTATACGCGCAATGTCTCGGACACCTCGCTCGACACGCCGCGGGGCACCTCGAAGCCGTAGCTCGCCGTCCAGGGGCGGAGCTGATCGTGGGTATGGAAGAGCTCGTGCATCACGTCGATGCGATCGCGCCTCGCCATGCGCGCCAGGAGGTTCAGGCCTGCCATGCGCGTGGAAGGCGCGATGATCAGCGCGGAGGCGGCGTCGATGGCGCCCCAGTCGTCGCTCTTTGCGTGTTGCACCAGGTCGACGAGCAGCCGGTCACCGCCCGGCAGCACCAGGATGAGCCAGGTCTGCCCGGCGTATTTGCTGGTCAACGGCGCGCGCAGCGCCTCGAAATTGGCGTCGCGTACCAGCGCCGCGCCCCTCTGTTTGGCGCTCTCGCCTTCGGCGCCCGCGAGGTTCGAGAGCTCGATCTCCCCCACCAACGCGAAGTCCACGGCGAGCTGCTGCCCGAGGGCGGTGCGACAGGCCTCTGCCATGATGCGCGTGGCAAGATCGGAGGTCGGATCGTCGCTCAGATCCGACGCCACACGCAACAGGGTCGAGCGCCGCGCCAGGTCGCCCGGGGTCGGGCTTTTTCGGACCTCCACGCGGTAAGGGGAAGATGTCTCGGACAATTCTTCGATGGTCGGCGGATCGAGGATGGCTACGGGCACGAACAGGGCGCAGTCTTCCGCGCGCGTGCGGAGCTCGGCCTGGGTCTCCGTGGCGTCGCTGCCGTCGTGGGGAGGGGACACCGCGCGCGCCGCGAACAGCGGCAAGCTGCCCGGATAGCGGTCGTCGTTGGCAGGAAACCCGCTGGCAAGGGTCGCGGTCGACGAGCTTGGAGATGGCGTCGGCGGGCTCGTCGAGGGGGTGGACGCCGCGGGCGCGGACAGCGGTGGAAGCAGCCCGTGCGCCCTGGCGTACACCTCCACGAGGTCCGAGGCGGGTAGACGAACACCCTTGAGAAAAGCCGGTCCACCCCGGACCAGATCGATCTCGTCGGCGCCCTCTCCCGCCACCGGGGCCATGTGGGAGGTGCCCTGGCTCATCGCGCCACCGTAGTAGCGAACCGCCGCCCATGCGGGGTAGCCGGCGTCGAACACGGCGGCGGCGATGAGCTGCGAGAGCTGTTCGCAGGAGCCCCCACGGTCCAACAACAGATCGGCCATCAAGCCGCCAGGACGGCCAAAATAGCGCAGGTCTGAGAAGGTATCGGCCACCGCCCAGCGCAGACCTTCGTCCGCAATGGCTGTCTTCAATGCCGCGACGCGCTCGCGGTACAGGGCTTCGAGCTGTGCGCCGTCGAGGCCGCGACCGGCTTCTCCGGCGTCGATGATACTGGCCTGGAGCAGGAAGGTGCCCAGTTGCAGGCGATGACTCCGCCGCTGCACGAGCGCCTCGGCGACCAGGGCCCGGCGCCGCTGATCCGCCTCGATGTGCCGCGCGATTTGGCCGCACACCGCGGGCAATGGGCTGGAGAAGGCGCAAAGGCGGCTGGGGTGCGCGTCGAGGGCCCCACGCGCGAGCGCCGCCGCGACCACCACGCCGTGAATGAGCAAAGAGAAGCTCAACACCAGACTGGAACGCAGGGGCTTGGCAGGTGCTGGCATCCGAACCGACTTAGAACACTGGAGTCAGGTAGGATCTTTGTTTGGAAGGACGGCGATGCGCAGGAGGGGCAGCGACGCCCCGGAGCTCAGCAGCTCTTTGGCGACCTCGGCCTGGGCTCGCGGC
>CAYLJT010000615.1:0-5444 GCA_964383995.1 uncultured Polyangiaceae bacterium | reverse complement strand
CCGCGCACCGTGACGAGCTGATTCTTGGAGCCGGGGATCGAGCCCTCGATCAGCACGAGGTCGTCTTCGGCGATCACGCGCGCCACCTTGAGGTTGTGCGTGGTGGTGGTCTCGTCGCCGTAGTGGCCGGGCATTTTCAGGCCGGGGAGCGTGCGACCGGGGGTCATGTTGGTACCGATCGAGCCGCCGTGACGGAAGTACTCGTGGCTGCCGTGGCTGTTGACCGAGCCCGCGAAGTTCCAGCGGCGCATGACGCCCGTGAAACCGCGGCCGCGGCTCACGCCCTGGACGTCGACCTTCTGCCCCGCTTCGAAGACTTGATCGACGGCGAGCTTCTGACCCACCTCGAACCCCGCGACGTACTCGGCGGGGGCGCGCAGCTCGCGAACGTGGCGCTTGGGGGTTTGACCGGACTTTTTGTACTGGCCGAGGACGGGCTTGGTGGTGTGCTTTTCTTTGCGCTCGCCGAGGCCCAAAATCAGGGCGCTGTAGCCGTCTTTTTCGAGGGTGCGCTTGCCGATGACGACCGCGCCGCCCTGGACCACCGTGCATCGAACGACTTCACCTTTGTCGTCGAAGTACTGGGTCATGCCAACTTTGATACCAATCGTGCCGGGGAACTGATTCACGGGAAAGCTCCTGCCTTTCGCTCGAAGGTGGGGGGTATGATGCGAGACCCTCGCGCGCGCCGTGGTTGATTCAACCAGCGCAGGTCGGAGCGAAACGACCGGACCGAACGAGTCGGTGGGCGGCTTGGGGGGCGGCAGTATACCCAGCCGCGCCCTTTTGCATAGCTCTTCGGGGTTTTCGGAAAACCTTTGCCGGGAAGTCGGAGCCTTTGGGCCCGGCGGGTTATCCTAGTTTGCCCATGCGGCCCCGCTCACTCTTCACGGAGGGCCTAGTCGACCTTTACCGCAACGCCGACCCGGCGGTGCGCCGAAGCCTGTTCCGGCAGAGCTTCGCGTCCCTCGGCAGCGTGGTGAGCGCGGAAGGCCCGGGGGCGCTCGATGGGCTCGCCGGCGACGCCCTCGCACGAAGCGCGCGGATCGCGCTTTCCGATGGGCTTTTCGATGATCTGTCGTGGCTGGCCCCGGATACGGCGGCGGTCGCGCTGTACGAAATCGCCGACGTGTTGCCGAACGGCGCCGAGCGACGCGAGCTGCGTCGCCGCGTCGCGCGCGAGCTGTACGAGGGCGACGCGGCGACGTTCGTCGCGCTCGCGACACGCATGGCGCAATCGGCGGCGCCCGCGTTGAACGCTCCGGGCGTGCGCGCCCGCGTGGCCCTCGCGTTGGCCCTGCCGCGCGCCGCCGATATCGCCGTGGATCGACTGGCCTTGGCGCTCATTTCGCGGCGTGATTTGGCCCGCGAATGGGTGGCGGCGCCGTCGACACGCTCGCTCCCAGAACGGCGAATGGCGGCGCGACTGCTGGAAGGCGCGGCCCGCGAAGCGGCTCGCCGAGCGCGCGCCGGGGACCAAACCGGGCAACACGCGCTGCGCGGTCTTTCGCCACCGCGAGGCCGAGAAAGGCCGCAAGACGGCGCGGTCGCGCGGGCCGCGCGCGTGCTCTTGGCGGACCGCGAGCCCCTCGTCTGGCGCCACGCGGCGGCGGCGCGGGGCCTCATGACGCGCGTCATCCCCGAGCTCAGAAACGAGATCGAAACGCAGCTCGCGACCTCGCTGTCGCCCACCGAGTGGCGGCGCGCGGCGACCGCGCTCTGCGCCAGCCTCGCGACCGACCCGGAGGGCGTGACGCGGCGCGTGCAAGCGCTGCTCGGTAGCACCCTCTTGACCCGCGACGCGGGGCTCGCGGGCGCGCTCCTGTGGGGCCTCGGACCGGTTTTGGACCTGGAGCCGGAGGCTGGCACCGCCCTGCTCCGAACCCTCGCGCGACACGCGCCCATCGCCATCGCGGAGGGCCTCGTGGAGCTCGGCTTGGAGGTGGGACCGCTCGACGAATTGGCGCTAAGGACCGCGAAAGATGCCCTCGGCGCGAGCCTCGCGGCGCGCACCCCCGACGACGGTCTCGATGGCCTCGGCCGCTCCATTTTCAAGGACCTCGACCACGAGAGCGGCACCGCCGGCGAAGTTCGTGCGGCGGTGCTCCACGCCGTCCAGGCGTTCGCAACGCAGGGCCCTCGCGAGGCCTTTGCCAAGGGGCTGCGCGCGCTCGACGCGGCGGCCGAGACGCAGACCGCGCTGGAAGCTCTCGACGTGACCGACGACGACGACGCGATGAGCGCCATCGGTCGCCGCACGAGCGTGGATCTGCTGCGCGATTTGGACTCGAGCCTGCTCGAAGCAGGCGTCCTGTCGGCGCTCTTGGAGCTGGGTCACCGGAGCACCGACGCCTGGCCCACCACGCGCGTGATGACAGAGCTCGAAGCGCGCCTGGCCTCGTGGCTCCTCGCCCGCGAAGGTCGGCCCGGTCGCAACCCACCGCAGCACACCACCATGCACATGCGGCAACTGCGGGCGCTGCTGCATTTGCTCGACGGCGCGGGCCCGGACCAGGACGACGGGGATCCCGACGAGAAGTCCCGCGAACGCTGTGTCCAAGCCTGCCGCGTGCTCGAAAACCGCCTGCACAAAGAGGGCGCGTCGCCCCTTCGGCGCACGGTCCTCGCGACTGTTGCACGGGCCCTCGACGCGCTTGTCCGAGACGAGGTCGCCGACCCCGCGGACGTCGTGCTGCACGTGGCCGAGAACATCGCGGACGCGGACGACATGGATGTGCTCGCGGAGGCGAGCATGCACCCCGACGTGAGCGACATGCTGCGGCAATACGCGGTGTTTTCGCGCCGCGTCGCGCGCACGAACGACGCTGTGCGCACGCGCATCGGCGCCCTCGAAGAGTTCGTCGCGACCATCCCCGCGGACGCATCGCAGCGCGCCGATTTGTTTCACACGGCCCTGCTGCGCTTGGCCGCGGCGCTCGTCGCAGTGGAGGCCGCGACGGCCCTCGAGTCGCTCGTCCCGGAGGGCGACAGCCGCGCGGAGATCTCCACGTTGACCCAGCTCGAAGACGCCTTGGGCCGGCTCACCCAACTGGCGCGCATGGCCGAACAGCGCTGCGGCGGCAGCCTCGGGCAGGCCTCCGGTCCGCCTCGGCCCGAAGCACACCCCCTCCCCGTGGCGGTTCAACGCGCCGCAAAACGCCTGCCTGACGGTCACGAGGAGCTCGTGTGGTCCCTCGGCGCCGCGGCGCGCAGCGTGCGCACGACGGTGCCCCGCACCATCGCCGAGCTCGTCATCGCGACCCTGGCGCGCATCCCCTCCCTGCCCCCGACCCTGCCCGCAAAACGCAGCCGAAATCCGCAGGCCAATGAGGCCCCGCTGCCGGCGTGGCTGCCGGCCCGCCGCACCATCGGGGGCTTCTACGTGCTCGCGCCCCTCGGCGGCGGCGCCGCGGGCAGCGTGCTGTCCGCCGTGCGCGTCGACGAACGCCAGGAGCCGCGCGCAGAACGTTTTGCGCTCAAAGTACCGGACTACGATGCGACCGCCGCGCGGCATCTCTCCGAGGCCGAGTTTTTAAGGCTTTTTCGTGAGGAAGCCTCGGCGCTCCTCACGCTCCCCGAGCACCCCAACATCGCGCGCTTCGTGACCTTCGACGCAGGCGCGCGCCCGAAACCGATCCTCGTCATGGAGCTCATCGAGGGCCCTGGTTGCGACGAGCTCCTCGATACACGCGCCCTCAACATGCAAGGCGCATTGGGCATCCTCGACGGCGTGGCCTCGGGCCTCGCCGCGATGCACGGCGCAGGCATTGGGCACCTCGACGTCAAGCCAACGAACGTCGTGCTGCGCGGAGGACGCGAGGCCGTGCTCGTGGATTTCGGCCTCGCCGGGCGGCACATTCGCCTCGGTTGCGCGACCGGGTCCTACGGCGCGCCCGAAGTCTGGGGGGCGCCTACGCCAACCCCCGGCACGGCCATGACGGCCGACGTCTACAGCTTCGGCTGCCTCGCGTTCGAGGTCCTCACGTCGCGAACGCTGTTCGATGCGCCCAACGAAGTGGCGCTCATCGCTGCCCATCTCTCCCACGACGGTCTCCCTTCGGGCCTCGTAGCGCTCGGTGCGGACAGCCGCCTCGCGGGCTTCGTGGCCCTCGTGCAGAGCTGTTTGCAGCCCGATCCCGCGCGTCGACCATCGATCGCCGAGGTCCACCGTCGCCTCTACGCCCTCGCGCCCACCCTGCGCGCCGTGCCCTGGCCCGCGGGCCGGGGCGCGAGCGGCGAGCGCGCGGCGACGTCTCGGGGGTAGCGTTCGTGCGAGCCGTCGTCGAAGAGACTCTGTGGCTCCCCCAAGCCGAATCACGCCGCGAATTTCCGAGCGCATCGATTCGAATGAAGCGATGCACTAGGATGCGCGCGCCATGAGCCCCCTGGTGCAAGGTGTGTACGCGACGGCGTTCACGTTGACCTTCTGCGCAAAAACCGCCGCAGAATACCGCCTTACCGGTGACCGCTCGGTGGCCCACAGGCAGATCAAGGGCTGGGCCGAGGACATCTGTCGACTGGTCCACATCGACGTCAAGGCCTTTGGCGTGGAAGCTGTCGACTGGACACGACCCCACGTGATCATGGCGAATCACCAAAGCTACCTCGACATCCTGGCGCTCTATCGCGCTCTGCCGATCATCGCGGGAATGGTGGCCAAAAAAGAGCTTTATCGCATTCCCGCGCTGGGCCAGATCATGCACTCGATTGGTTGTGTGCCGATCGATCGCGGCGACGGTCAAAAGGCCCAAGAGGCCATCCGAAAGGCCGCTCGTGAGGTCCAGTCGGGCCAAACGCTCTTTATTTTTCCCGAGGGCACGCGGAGCCCGGGGGACCGCATATTGCCCTTGAAAAAGGGCGGCTTTTATCTGGTCGAGGAGGCCCAGGCGCCCATCGTCCCGATTGGCATTCGCGGCGCGGCGAAGTTGATGCCGAGGGACACCTACGGCATCAAGAGCGGTGTCGTCGAGGTCCACGTCGGCGCCCCGCTCAAGCCACCTGCGGAGCGCGGCTCCTCCGCGCGCGACCGCATGCGCGCCGACGTGCGGCGGGCGCTGGGTCGGCTGGCCGCCCTGCCCCTCGTCCCCGAGACCCATTAGATCCGACGGAAACGCGACGGCAAAAGGGGGTCCGCAGCGGGACACTTTTTTCGCCGAGACTCCCCCGTGGAATCGGCTAACGTCGTGCCGCTCGTGCCCCCAAGGCAACGACGCTCCGTTGAACAGGCCTCGCCGCGAGGACCGATCCGAGAGACCGTGCCCCCCACCGACGTAAAGAACCCCAATTACTTTCACAAGGTTGTCGATTGCCAATGGGCGTGCCCGGCGCACACCAACGTGCCGGAGTACATCCGTCTGGTCGCCCAAGGGCAGTTCACCGACGCCTACATGCTCAACCGCGAGTCGAATGTGTTCCCGGGGATCCTCGGGCGCACCTGCGACAGG
>CAYLJT010000614.1:0-5465 GCA_964383995.1 uncultured Polyangiaceae bacterium | reverse complement strand
GCATCATCTCCTTCGATGACGTCGAGGTCGACGCGGCGGCGCGCTTGCGCGAGCACCTGCGCGTGCCGGGCATGGGGGACACGCGCGCGCGGGTTTTCCGCGACAAGCTGGCGATGCGCATCCGCGCCGAAGAAGAGGGCATCTTGGTGCCTGCGTTCGTCGGCGTCTTGCATCACCCGGACGTCCACGAGTTCACGCAGCGCGTGCCGCCGCCCTGGATGCTCAAGCCGCGCACCGAAGCTTCGAGCACGGGAATCCAGAAGATCGAGAGCGCAGAGGCGCTGTGGGCTGCCATCGAGGCGCTCGGCGATCGCGCCTCGCATTTCCTCCTCGAGCGCTTCTTGCCGGGCACGGTGTTTCACGTCGACGCCATCGTGAGCGAGGGCAAGGTGGTGTTCACCGAGGTGCATCAAAACGGCGTCCCGCCCTTCGAGGTCTCGCACAGCGGCGGGGCGTTCAGCACCTTCACCGCGCGCCGCGGATCGCCCACGTGGCTGGCGCTCGAAGCCCTGAACGAGAAGATCCTCACGCGCTTTGGCCTTTTGCGCGGCGTCGCGCATGTCGAGTACATCGAAGGGCGCGACGATGGACAGATGTATTTCCTCGAAGCGGGGGCGCGCGTCGGTGGTGCGCACGTGGCCGACGTGGTCGAGGCAGCGACAGGCTTGAACCTCTGGTCGGAGTGGTGCGACATCGAGATCGACAAGGGCACCGTGGCCTACGCATTGCCCCCCCGTCGTTTCGATCACGCGGGCCTCATTCAGAGCCTCGCGCACAGCGAGCACCCCGATCTTTCGGCCTTCAACGATCCCGAGGTCGTGGCGCAGACCGACGACCCGTATCACGCGGGGCTCATCGTGCGCTCGCCCGATCACGATCGCGTTCGCGCGTTGCTCGACGCTTATGCGCGGCGCTTCGCCGAAGGGATCGTAGCCGTCGCGCCCCACTACGAGCTGCCTCCCATCCGCTGAGGCGCCGCCTTTATCCGAGGACTCGCACCGATGTTCAACGCGCTAAAGAGCCCTGATCGCACGGAGCCTCTCTTCCCCGTCGGCCACCCCTTGCGCCGCTTGGTGCGCCCCACCTTCGACACCATCCGCCGCGCGCTCCGTGGTCGCTTCGTGGCCACCATCTGGATGGACGCGGTCATGGATCCCTCGCGCGCGGGCTTTCGACCGTCGTACGAGGCCCTGCACGGACCGGGCGCGGGCCACATGATGGCCTTCGTCGCCGCGTGGCTGTCGACCGGTCCCGGCAGCGAACGCGGGGGTAACGTCGCGCTCTTCACCGAGGACGTCGATGCCACGCTGCTGGCCTACGCCGAGCGCGTCGGATTGCTCGGGCCGTGGGAGCGCGTGAAAGACCTCGCGAGCCTGCACGAGCGCCTCACGCGCTCGACGATGCGCATCTACAACATCGACGATCTGGGCGTCGAGCTCGATCCTTACGCCGTGGTGAGCTCCGCCCTCGCACGTCGTATGAGCTCAAAAGATGCGCTCGCGGAGATCACGGGCTTCGGCCCCGTCGAGATCGTCAAAGACATGTACGACGTCACCCGGGACGATTTCGCTGCGGCGGCGCGGGATGGCGGGCGCGTCTTCTTGAAGACGTGCAACACGGAAAATGCAGGGCTTGGCGTGTACATCGCGCGCGACGCCGACGAGCTCGAGCGGCACGTCCAAACCATCCGCGAACAACAAGCGCGCTTCGGGTTGCGTCGTCAGCTCGTGGTGCAGCCCGAGATCCGTGGGAAAAACAGGAGCTTTCAAGTGTTGCTCGACCCCGAGCAGCGGGGAGAGATCCAGGTCGTCGCGCTCTCCGATCAGCTCGTCGAGGCCGATGGCAAGACGTACCGTTCCTCGATCAACCACCCGATTACGCCCGAGAACGTCGAGCCCGTGGGCGCCGCGATCCTCGACATGGTGGATCGGGTGTGGGCGCAGCACCCCGAGGCCTTTGGCTTCATGATGTCGGACTACTTCGCCACGGAGTCGGGCCCCGTGATCTACGATCCAGCCCTGCGTCCGACGGGAAACACGGCGACCGCGCTGGCCGCGCACCTGGCGCGCAAGCTCACGGGCCGTCACTTCACGACCAGCCTCTTGCCCTTCCCCACGGGCAAAGCCGGCCTCACCTTCGAGGGCTTCGCGCGGCGCGCCGGCCGCCTCGTGGACCCGCAGAACCTCATCAGCGAAGGGCGTGCGGTGATGCCCTGGGGTTGGAATCCCGTGCAGGGCTTCGGCATGTTGATCGTCGTGGCCCCCGATCAAGCGGGCGTCGACGCGCTCTCCGCCGAGGTCCATAACTTCACCTACGATTGATTCGGCCTTTGCCCTCCTTCGAAACCACCGTCCTCCTGCCCCGCGGTCCCATGCACGTTCGCGTGCGCGGCGAAGGGCCACCGCTCCTTTGGTGCCACGGCATCTTCTTTCCGATGGCCGTCGACGATCAAAGCACGCTCGGCCGCGTGCTCTGCGATCCCCCGCATTTTACGGTGATTCGCTGGGACGCGCGGGGTCACGGTCGCACGCCTCCGGCGGCCACGGCGGCCGAACATGTGTGGAGCGAGCTGGCCGTCGATCTGCTCGCCCTTGCCGACGCGCTGGGCCTTACGCGCTTCGCGCTCGGCGGCATCTCGATGGGCTCCGCCGTCGCGTTGCACGCGGCGCTCGCGGCCCCCGAGCGGGTCGCGGCGATGTTGCTGTTCGCGCTGCCTACGGCCTGGGAGACGCGTCCCGCCGAGCAAGAGCGCTACCGCGAGCTGCTCGCGCTCGCTGGGCCGGAGGCGCTCGCCGCGTTCGTGCAACGGGACCTCGACGCGATCTTCCCGGCGGGCGACCTTCCCATCGCGCTGCGCGCCATGGTGCAGGCCCTGGGCAGCTCGTCGTGGACGGCCCTCGAGCGCGTGATTAAGGGCGCCGCCGCGAGCGATCTGCCCGACCGCCAGATGCTCAAGAGCCTTCCCACGCGCGCGTTGCTGCGCGCCTGGCCGAACGACAGCGGGCATCCGCTCTCGACGGCGGAGGCCCTGGCCCTGGCCCTCCCCCATGCCGATCTCTTGTTGCTCGAAGGTTTCGACGATGAGCCCGGGATTCGCCGCTCGCTCGAGGCTCTTTCTCGAGTTTGCGCGGACCTTTCGCTCCCGGCGCTCGATTCGCTGCCCCTTTTGCCGCCGTCCAGCGTAGCTTCGGCGCGTGATCCATCCTGAGCCGCCCCCCGCCCATCTGGCGCTGTTGCGCCGATCGCTCACCAATACCCTCGGCGGTTGGGACTTGCTTCGCGCGCTTTGCGACGAGGTAGGTCCACGTTTTCCATGCACGCCCGGCGACGTAGCGGCGGTGGCCTGGGCCGAGACGGCGATGCGGGCGGCGGGGCTCAGCCACGTGCGCTCCGAGGTGGTGCCCGCGACCTTGTGGGAGCGCGGAGCCGAGTCCTGCACCTTGCTGCTGCCGCGGGCGCAGCCGACCGTGATCACCGCGTTGGGGGGCAGCGTGGGCACGGGCCCCGAGGGTATCGAGGCGGAGATTGTGGAGTTTCCCTCCGTGGAGGCGTTGGCCGCGGCGCCCCGCGAGCGCGTGCAAGGCAAGGTGGTCTTTCTGCACCACGTGATGCCGCGTTTGCGCGATGGAACCGGCTACAACACGGCTTCCCACGTGCGCATGAACGGACCTTCCCAGGCGGCGCGCAAGGGGGCCGTGGCTTACCTGCTGCGTTCCGCCGGCACCGACACGCGCCGCGCCGCCCACACGGGGACCCTGTTTTACCAAGCCGATGCCCCGAAGATCCCGGCGGCCGCGTTGTCCATTCCGGATGCCGACCTCTTGCACCGTCGTCTGGCCTCGGGCAGTCGCGTATCCACGCGCTTGTTGCTCGGCTGTTCTCCCCAACCGGTGGGTCAGTCTGCCAACGTGCTCGGGGAGCTACCCGGCAGCGATCGCGCCGACGAAATCGTACTCTTCGGAGCGCACCTGGACTCCTGGGATCTGGGCACCGGCGCCCTCGACGACGGTGCGGGCTGCGCGGTGGTGTTGGAGGTCGCGCGCCTGCTCGCCGCCTTGCCAGACCGTCCGCGGCGGACGGTGCGCATGGTGCTCTTCGCCAACGAAGAGCTGGGCAGTGGTGGAGGTATCGCCTACGCGTCGTCTTACGCCGGCGAAGCGCCGCGGCACATGGTGGCCCTGGAGGCGGACCAGGGAGATGGCGAGCCCTGGGCGCTGCGTGTGCCGGAAGGTCAGAGGGGAACCGCGCTCACCGCGCTGCTCGCCGAGACGCTAGCACCCTTTGGAATCGGGCTGGATCCGGGTATGTCAAGGGGAGGGGTCGACATCGCGCCGCTGCGTGCGTTGGGCGTACCGTTCGTCGACCTACGGCAAGACGCGACGCGCTATTTCGACTTTCATCACACCGAGAACGACGTGCTCGAAAACGTATCGCGAGCGGATCTGGACGCCACCACGCGTGCCTTCGCCCTGACCTTGTGGACGCTCGCGAACGCGGAAGGCAAGATGCGGTAGGGTGCCGATGGCAAGGTAGCGCTCGAAGAGGGCCGTCGAGCCGCAAGGCGCGGCGCTAGCTCCAGGAGACGCCGCCGAAGGGTTGGGTAGGTCGCGCGTACAGGTAACCTTGCTGCACGAAACAGCCGAGATCGAGCAGCTTGTCGCGGCATTCCGCGGTCTCCACGCCTTCGGCGACCACGGCGATGTCCAGATCGTCACACACCCTTGCCATGGCAGACACCAGACCGGCGTGGGATTTCGACTGGGTCACGCCGCGCACCAGGCTGATGTCGAGCTTGACGACCTCGGGTCGCAGGTTCGCCACGTGGGTCAGCCCCGAGTGGCCGATGCCAAGATCGTCCACGGCAATGCCGAACCCCAACGCGCGTAGCGCGCCCGTCCGCGCTTCTGCTTCGGCGAGGTCACCCAGGGCCGCCCGCTCCGTGATTTCGAGGATGATGCGTGGGGCAATGGCATGCAGAGGCTCCAGCAGATCGGGGCAGGCCAACGTGGAAGGATGCAAGTTGACAAAGAGCTGCACATCGGGCGGCGCGGAGCGCGACAGCGCCGCGACGAGCTTCAAGATGCGCGCTTCCAGGGCGCCGACGCGGTCAAGGCGCTCGGCCAGATCGAACAACTGGGTAGGTTGGGACAACTGCGCGGAGTGGCTCCGCGCGAGCAGCTCGTAGGCGACGATCCGTTGGTCCTTGGGCCTTACGATGGGCTGCGCCGCAAGCCACAGCGCGTCCAGGGCGCCATCGAACAGCTCCGTGGTCTCGTCGTCGTCGGGGCCGCTCGACGCTACCGCCAGCGCCTCATCGATGCAGGCGCGCAGCTCGTCGATGCCACAGGGCTTGCGGAGGAAGCGAAACACACCGGCGACGTTGATGGCCCGCACCGCGTTGTCGAGGGACGGATCCCCGGTCATCATGACGCGCACGGTGTTCGGAAATCGCTCGCGCACGAGCG